>NZ_JAPMAL010000024.1:0-142517 GCF_026343935.1 Paraburkholderia sp. CNPSo 3076
CGCAGCGTTCACCCCAATGCGGGTGCCCTCCACGCGCACCGTCGTTAGCTGCGGTGTGGTTTCGGTCGCGAACTCCAGATCGCCGAAACCGCAGATCGCCAGTTGCGAGGGCACCTGCACGCCCATCTGGCGCGCAGCGCCAAGCGCGCCGATGGCGAGCAGATCCGAGCCGCAGAACACAGCGTCGATGTCTGGTGCACGTGCGAGCAAGGGCGGTAGCGCGCGCTTGCCGTGCGCGACCGAACTGGGCGGCGCGACCAATTCTTCGGGCACGTCCTCGATGCCTTCCCGCGCGAGCCGTTCGCGAAAGCCCGCGCGCCGCGCGAGCGCGCGCGCGTCGTTGGCGGAGATGAGCGCGGGACGGCGAGCGCGGCGCGCGAGCAAATGCGCGGCCACCGCGGCGCCGATCTGGTAGTGAGAAAAGCCCACCAGCATATCGATCGGCGTATCGGTCATGTCCCACGTTTCGACCACGGGAATGCCGACGTTCTTCAGGCGCTCGCGCAACGAATCGGTATGCGCGACGCCCGTGAGCAGCACGCCTTCGGGGCGGCGGCTCAACACCGTATCGAGCAGGCTCTCTTCGTTCGACGCGCTATAGCCGCTCAACGCGAGCAGTACCTCGTAACCCGCGCGCGACATCGTCTCGCTGAAGACCTGGATGGTTTCCGAAAACAGCGAGTGCGAAACGGTCGGCACCATGGCCGCGATGAGCCGCGAGCGCGCCGACGACAAACCGCCTGCCAGCCGGTTCGGCACGTAGCCCAGCTTCTGCACGACCTGACGCACGCGCTCCAGCGTTTCCGGCGCGACCGACCGCGGGTTGTTGAACACGCGCGAAACCGTGATGGGCGAGACGCCCGCCTGCGCGGCCACGTCGGTAATGCGCAGGCCTTTGGGCCCGCCGCGCGTGCGCTTCGTGCGCCCGGTGGCGTCCGCGTGTTCGATGCTCGGAGCGGGTTTGATGGTCGACATGAACTTGAACGGAGGTGGGCAATGCGCGGCTATAGTAGCGAAACCGCCTCGCCGGCTAGCGCGCGTTGCTCGGCAGGGGCGCGCCGTCGACGGTTTGCGGCGTGCGCTCGCCACGGCGCAGGATCATGGCGGTCACGATCGCGAAGATCACCATGCACGCGGCGGGCACGAGCATGGGCATGCGCGTGCTGCCCGTTACCTGCTTCACGAACGGCACGAGATTTTGCGCGATGAAGCCGCCGATATTGCCGAGCGAATTGATCGCGGCGATGCCCGCCGCGGCACGCGCGCCGTAGAGGAATTTGGGCGGCAGCGTCCAGAAGCACGGAATCAGCAGATACATGCACGGCGCGCCAAGACACAACGCGGCGAAGCGCAGCGCATGGCCCGGCAGAAAAACCGACGAAACGAAGAACACCATGCCGAGCAGTGACGACACCAGCATCGCGACGGTCGCATGATTGCTCGCGCGCAGCCGCGAAGGCAGCGTGGCGAGCACGATCGTCGCCAGCAGCCAGGGAATGATGTTGAGCAGCCCATTGGTGGTATTGGTCACGCCAAAGCCTTTTACGAGCGTAGGCAGCCAATAGCTCACGCCGTACACGGAGATCGACAGCATCATGTAGTAGAACGCCATGCCGAGCACGCGCGGCTCCGTGAGGACGCTGAGCACCGAGCCGTGGCGCGACTGGTTGCGCGCGGCCGCGTTCTCGGTCGAGAGCGTGTGCGTGAGCCAGCGCTTCTCGCCTTCCGAGAGGAACGTCGACTGCTGCGGCGCCTGCGGCAACAGGAACAGCACGACAATCGTGAGCAGTACCGATGGAATGCCGGTGACCACGAACACGAGCTGCCAGCCTTGCAGGCCGAACAGTCCGCCCTTGTCGAGCAGCCAGCCGCAGATCGGCGCGCCGATCATGTTGCCGAGGCTGCTGCCCACCGTGAAGTAACCGAGCATGCGCACGCGGTGGCGCTGCGGGAACCACAGCGTGAGGTAGTAGATCACGCCGGGATAGAGCCCGGCTTCGGACGCGCCCAGCAAAAAGCGCAGGATGTAGAACATCGTGGCGTTGCGCGTGAAGGCGAGCAGAATCGTGACCGCGCCCCACGTGAACATGATGCGCGCCATCCAGCGCGGCGCGCCGTACTTGTGGAGCAGCACATTGCTCGGCACCTCGAACAGCAGATAGCCGATGAAGAAGAGCGAAGCGCCAAGCCCGTACGCGACTTCGGAAAGCCCGAGGCTGCCGAGCATCTGCAGCTTCGCGAAGGCGATGTTGGAGCGGTCGATATACGCGACCAGGTAGAGCACGCCGAGCAGCGGCATCAGCCGCCAGCCCATGCGGTTGATCAGACGAGGCTCGTCGATCGCTGCGGTGGCATCGTTCACGTTGTCTCCTGAGCCCGCGTCGCGCGCGGGCCTCTGATTATCGGTATCGTCCTGCGTGCTGCGTGAGTTATTTTGCCTGCTGCGCGCACCATGCGCGATACGCCGCCAGCGTTTCCTCGTTGGGCGGATAGGTGCCGCGCAGTGCCAGTCCCGACTCGATGCGCTCGGTGATGAACGCCTCGAGCCGCTCCTGCTCGGTGGCGTCACGCGCCACTTCCTCGACCATTTCGTGCGGCACGATCACGACGCCATCGGCATCGCCCACGACGATATCGCCCGGATAAACCGGCACGCCGCCGCATGCGATCGGCACGTTCAGATCCACGGCGTGATGCTTCGCGAGGTTGAGCGGCGCACTCGCGCCCGCGCACCAGATCCGCAGGCCAAGCGCCGCGATCGTGCCGCTGTCACGCACGGGGCCGTCCGAAACCATCCCCGCCACGCCGCGCTTCGCGAGGCGCAACGCGAGAATCGAGCCCACCGAAGCCACCGTGCGGTCGCCCCGGCAATCCTGCACGAGCACGCTGCCCACGGGTGCGGTTTCCACGGCCTTGCGCTGCGGGTGGTCCGGATTCTGGAACACGCCCACGTGGTCGAGGTCCTCGCGCGCCGGAATATTGCGCAGCGTGAACGCCGGGCCGACGAGATTCGGCGAGCCCGGTTCAGGCTTCACAAGCGGCGCCACGCCCTGCAGAAACACGTTGCGCAGACCGCGCTTGAAAAGTTGGGTCGTGAGCGTGGCGGTGCTGACGTGACGCAGTTGTTCGAGCGCGGCTTCGCTGACTGGCGGATTCGGTGCGGTCATGATCGGTGATGTCTTCGAGGGTGGGGATTAGTGAATTTCCGGTTCGGCGCCGTGGGCTTCGCACGGCGTAGCGGCCGGCGTTTCGAGGAAATCGAAATCGCAGCCCTTGTTCGCCTGCGTCACGTGCAATTGATGCATCACGCCGAAGCCGCGTTCGAACGGCCGCTTCGGCGGCGTCCACGCCGCCTTGCGCGCGGCCAGTTCGGCGTCGCTCACATGCAGATGCAGACGACGCGCCTCGACGTCGAGTTCGATGACGTCGCCGTCTTTCACAAACGCGAGCGGCCCGCCCACGAACGATTCAGGCGCGACGTGCAGCACGCACGCGCCGTAGCTCGTGCCGATCATGCGCGAGTCGGAAATGCGCAGCATGTCGCGCACGCCGAGCTTGAGCAGTTTCTGTGGAATCGGCAGTTGGCCCCATTCGGGCATGCCCGGCGCGCCAACCGGGCCGGCGTGTTGCAACACGATCACGGAGTCGGCGCTCACATCGAGATCGTCGCTGTCGATGCGCGCGGCCATGTCGTTGTAGTCCTTGAACACCACCGCGGGGCCGCGATGCCTGAGCAGATGCGACTCCATCGCCGCGGGCTTGATGACCGCGCCGTCCGGCGCGAGATTGCCCGTGAGCACGGCGAGTCCATCGCGCGCGACGAGCGGATTGCTGCGCGTACGGACGGATAAAAAAGCCGTCGAAGGCCGGGGCGCCGGTCGCGCCACCCGGTGACGTGATGGGGTGAATGGTAGCGTTATCATTGGCGGCGCGATCCTGGGGGAAGTACGGAGCGTGGCTTGACGAAGCATCCTTCGGTGTGTATGTTTTCGTTAACGAATTTTGTAATGGAGACGTTTATGTCTATTCGTGCCAAGGACGTCGTGCCGATCAGCGAAGCACGCGCGCGGCTCACCGAACTGGCGGAAGACGTGGTCGCCGGTGCCGAAAAGGTCCTGACGAAGAATGGCGCGGCGTTCGTCGCGCTCGTCGATGCGAAAAAGCTCGACTTCTATCATGCCCTCGAGGCCGAGTACGGGCGGCTGATCATGATCGACGACGCCGAGAAGGGACTCAAGGACGCGCTCGCCGGGCGCACACAGTCTCTGGAGGACATGCGGGAGTCGATGCGACGTCGCGCTGAGCCGCGCAAATGATCCGGGTCGATTTTGCCGAAACGTTCGCAGAGCGCCTCGAAGCAATCAGCGAATTCATGCTGGAGCAGGACTCGTCGTCGGCTCCGCAGCGAATGGACGACCTTTGGGAGCAGATTTTTCGCTTCCGCGATCTCGTGATGATTCATCCAGAACTTGGCCGTCCGGCCGGCTTCCTTGCGGCGCAAACCATTGAGGGGCAGACGCGCCTCGACAAGCTGAAGCGTCTGGCAATCGAAGCTGGCGTTCCCGATTTCCGTGAATATGTGCTGCGATCGCACGTGATCCTGTATGCCCACTCGGGTACGCGCGTCGTAGTCCTCTCGATTCATCACCAGCGCGAGCTTGGCTATGCACCGTCGAGTGATTGATTGCTCCGCTTCGCTTCCGGACCGGCATCACCCGATTGTCGTCCGCAGTTGAACGCAGCATCGCGTTCCAGCCACTTTATCCACGCACGCGCCGACCGCATACTTCGTGACGTAGCCTCCACTCACCCGTCAACGCCATGCTAAACAGGGACGCCATTCGCTCCGGTGCGTTTCTCGAGAGTTTCAGCCATCTCCCGCCGGAAATTCTCTGGACGCAAGCCCAGATCGCCCAGTCGCTCGCCGATACGATGGCGAAGCGCCCCGCTGGCGAAGAGGTCTGGGTGTTCGGCTACGGCTCGCTCATGTGGAATCCGCTCTCGCACTTCGACCAGCGCGCGTACGCCACGCTGCACGGCTGGCGCCGGAGCTTTTGCATACGCCTGTTCGGCGGGCGCGGCACGCCGCAGCGCCCCGGCCGCATGCTCGCGCTGGAGCGCGGCGGCGATACGCAAGGCGTGGTGCTGCGGCTCGATGCCGCCACGCTCGACGAAGAGCTGCACATCCTCTGGACCCGCGAGATGTTGACGGGCGCCTACACGCCCGCCTGGAACGCGGTGACGCTCGCCACGGGCGAAACGCGGCACGCCCTCGCCTTCGTGGCAAACACCTGCCCGCGACAATACGAGGCTGATTCGAGCCCCGCGACTGTCGCGCGCGCGATTGCCCAGGCGCATGGACCGCTCGGCAGCAACGCGGAATACGTGTTCCAGCTCAGGCAGGCGCTTACGGACTGCGCGTTGACCGACGCCTACATCGAGGAAGTGGCGCAAGCTCTCGAACGTTTCGAAACGACATCTTAAGCGAGCCGCGCGAGGCCCGTGACCATCTGAACGACGCCGAACGCGGCAATCGCAACGGCGGAAAATATGGAGATGCCCCGCGTAAACGCGAGCGGCACCTTCGTACGCAACGCGGACGTCACGCCGCTCAGGAACAGCCACCACACGGCCGAACCCGCGAACACGCCCGTCACCATCGTCACCATCGGCGCCACCGAAAGCCCGCCCGGCGCGCCCTGCTCGCCTGGCATGGCCGGCAGGGGCCCGAGCGCGGCAAACGCAGCGATGAACGAAAAAATGGTCAGGGGGTTCGAGAGCGTCAGCGCAAACGTCGTGAGGAAATCCCGCGTGACAGGGCTGCGCTGGGTCGCCTGTACGGCGGCCGGCGCGGCGGGCGACTCGCGCGCGATGGTCCACGCCATCCACACCAGAAATGCGCCGCCCGCGGCCTTCAACACGACCGTCAGCATCGGCAGCGCCGTCACGATACCGGCCACGCCGAGCGCGCCGAGCAAGCCATAAAACGCATCCGCGCAGGCAGCGCCAATGCCCGTCGCGAAGCCGGAGTAAAAACCGCGGCTCAGGCTGCGCTGGATGCACAGCATGCCGATGGCCCCGACCGGTGCGGCGATGCAAAAGCCCATCGCTACGGCTTTGACGAACAACATCTCCCCTCTCCCCGCAATGCATGTCCTATAGGGGACTATCGTAGACGGCGCAGATTATCCGCAGAAGGCGAGTTTTAAGGGAAAATTGGCCTTTCACCTTAAACATTTCGCCATGATGGACGATCTGGACTGGAAAGTACTGGCGCTGTTGCAGGACAACGGCCGCATGACCTACACCGAGCTTGCGCGCCAGGTGCATCTCTCCGTGCCGGCGGTCACGGAGCGCGTGAGACGTCTCGAAGAGGCCGGCGTGATCGAAGGCTACACGGCGCGCGTCAACCCGGCCGCCGCCGGCTATCCGATCTCGGCCCTGATCGGCATTACGGTGCCCCAATCCGCGAAAGCGAAGTTTCTCAAGCTGCTCGGCACGATTGCCGAAGTGCTCGAATGCCATCACGTGACTGGTGCGGACTCCTATGTCATTCGCCTCGTCGCGACGAGCGTGGCCGACCTGGAGCGCCTGATCCAGCGCATCAACCTCTACGGCGAGACGCGCACGTCCATCGTCATGTCCACGCCGCTCGCTGCACGTGCGCTCGCGCGGCCCCAGGTCAACCCGGCCGGATCGCGCAGCAAGGCATAGCCGCGACGACCCGGGTCCTCAGAGCGAACGCTCGATCGCCTGCCCCAGCAGTTCCACGCCGAGATCGACCTCCTGCTCGCTCACGGTCAGCGGCGGCGCGATGCGAAACACGCCGCCCATGCCCGGCAACTGCACGATGTTCATGCTGAGCCCGAGCTTCATGCATTCGCGCGTGATTTTTGCGCCAAGGCCGTCGGCGGGCTCCTTCGTGCGGCGGTCCTTGACGATCTCTAGACCGAGCAGCAGCCCGCGCCCCCGAATGTCGCCGATGCATTCGAAGCGCTCCATCAGATCCAGCAACCCGCGCCGCAAACGCTCGCCCATGATGTTTGCGCGCGCAACGAGTCCGTCGCGCGCCACCACGTCCAGCACCCGCAGGCCGACCGCAGCGGGAAGCGGATCGGACACATGCGTCGTGTAGAACAGGAAGCCCCGTTCGTGCGCGGCTTCCTCGATCTGCGCGGACGTGACCACGGCCGCGAGCGGCAGGCCGGCGCCCAGCGTTTTCGAAAGCGTGAGGATGTCGGGCGTCACGCCGTCGTGCTCGCACGCGAACATCATCCCGGTGCGCCCAACGCCCGTTTGCGCCTCGTCGAGAATCAGCAGCATGCCGCGTTCTTCGCATTTGCGCTTGAGCGCCGCCATATAGCCGGGCGGCAGTTCGATGATGCCGCCCGAGCTCAGGATCGGCTCCGCGATGAAGGCCGCGAGATTCCCGCTGGACTGGCGGTCGATGAGATCGAACGCGTAGTCGAGTTCCGCGAGGTAATCGTATTGCCCGTTGCGCTCGAAGCGCGGCCGGTACATGAACGGCGCGGGAATCGCATACGAGCCCACCGCTGCGGGACCCACGCCCTTGCGCCCAGCGCTATAGGTGGCCGAAGCCGCGCCGCCCGTCATGCCGTGCCACGACTGCGCAAAGCCCACGATTTCGAATTTGCCCGTGACGAGCTTCGCCATGCGGATGGCGGCCTCGTTCGACTCCGCGCCGGTGCTCAGCAGCAGCGCGCGGTCGAGCCCGGCGGGCGTGACGTCGGCGAGGCGCGTGGCCAGTTCGACCACGGGCCGCGAGAGCATGCCACTGAACAAGTGGTCCAGCTTGCCCGCGTATTCGTTGATGACCGAAACGATTTCGGGGTGGCTGTGACCGAGCACCGCGCTCATCTGCCCCGAAGTGAAGTCGAGAATCGGGCGCTCGTCGGCGTCGTAGACGAAGCTGCCCTGGGCGCGCTCGATGATCATCGGCTCGAACGTGCCGCCATAGCGGATCAGGTGCTGCCTCGCGTTGCGCCAAAACTGTTCGTCGTCGTTCCTGGACACGGGCTTCTCCTCGTCGGGTAGCGGGTTTTCCTTGCAGTCTAGTCGGCGCTCTGGTTTTATAGAATCGAATAGTTCTTATGCAAGCTAGAAGAGAGGCTAATATCGTGAGCCGTCCGCTGGAAATCGATCTGCTGCGTTCGTTCGCGGTCATTGCCGAGGTGCGCTCGCTAAGCCGTGCGGCCGAACGCGTGGGCCGCACCCAGTCGGCGCTGAGCCAGCAGATCAAGCGGCTCGAGGAGATCGTCGATCAGCCGCTGTTTCAGCGCACCGGCCGCGGCGTCGCGCTGACCCACCCCGGCGAGCGCCTGCTGGTGCACGCCCAGCGTATCCTGCGCCTGCACGACGAGGCCATGGCCGACCTGTGCGGTACGGGCTTGTCGGGCACCCTGCGCTTCGGCTGCCCGGACGACTATGCCGCCGTGTTCCTCCCCGCCTTGCTACGCCGGTTTTCGGGCCAGCATCCCAATGCGCTCGTGGAAGTCGTGTGCGTTCCGACGCCGCGCCTTCTCGAACAACTCGACAAACGTGCGGTCGATCTCGCCATGGTGTCGCTGCCTTTGTCCGCCACTGGATTTGCCGACGCTAGCGGCCCGCACGACGAGATCATTCGTCGCGAGCAACTGGTCTGGATCGGCTCGCCCGAACTCGACTCCGCCCACTTCGATCCGTTGCCGCTCGCGCTCTCCGATCCGGACACGCTCGACCACATCGCGGCCTGCGAAGCGCTGGAGCGCGTGGGCAGGGCCTACCGCGTCGCGTATGCGAGCAGCAGCCTGGCGGGTCTCACCGCGCTCGTGCGTTCGGGCCAGGCCTTCGCCGTCATGACGCAAACGGCCGTTCCGGCGGATCTGGCGATACTCAATGGCGATCCCGCGCTGCCGCCCTTGCCGGCCGTCGGCATCACGATCAAGTTCGGGCGCAAGCGGCCGTCGCTCCTCACGGCGGCGTTTGCCGAGCACATTCGGCTCACGCTGCCGCTGTTGTGAACGCATGGCGGCGCGCAGGGAAGCCACGCCTCACAGCGTTTGCGGCGCGCTTTCGCCTTCGCGCGCACCCGCGGCCAGCGCGATGTCGTACGGATCGCGCACGCTGCGCGCGTACTGCTTGGGCGCCATGCCCGCCCAGCGCCGGAACGCGCGAATGAATGCCTTCTCGGACGCGTAGCCCACGCTCATGGCGATCTCGATGAGCCGGCGCCGCGAATCGCGCAGCGCACCGCTCGCGATATACATGCGATACGACGTGAGATGCCCGATAGGCGTTTCCTCGACCAGTTCGACAAAACGCGCGCTGAAACGCGAGCGCGACATACCGGCAATCGCCGCCAGCGACTCGACGGTCCAGTCTTGCTCCGGGTGCCGGTGCAGTTGCGCGATGGCGCGGCCGACCTGCGGGTCCATGAGTCCGCGCAACCAGCCCGTGTGGCTGACGGCCGAGGCGAGATGCGCGCGCAGCAACTGCACGAACAGCACGTCGGCGAGGCGCGCGGCCGCAACAGCCCAGCCCGGCTGGCAGGCCATCGATTCGCGGATAAAGGCCATGAGCGTGTCCGCGAGCCACGGGCCAACCGCGGCGTCGTTCGCACGCACGTGAATGAGCGGTGGCAGCACCGAAAACAGCGGATTGCGCACCGCCTCGCGGTAGAACACGATGCCGGTGTAGAGATCGCACACTGCGCCGCCGCGGCCCGACTCGATGCGCAAAGGGGTGTCGAAGCTGGGGCGAATGCCTGCGCGCGCAGCGAGATCGTCGAAGGGGACGGGCGCAACGTCGGGCGCGGAAGCCAGCACGTGTTCGTGGCCGTGCGGCAGCAGCACGAAATCGCCGGGCTCGACACAAAGCGGCTCCATGCCCTGCACGATCACATAAAACGGCGCGCCGCGGCCCGTGCGGAACATCACGCCCTCGATCGCCGGCTTGCGGAACGCCCATGACGCCGCGAGCGAGAAGTGTCCCGTTACCACAGCGTCGGCGCGCAGATCCGCCAGTGCGGCGCTCAACAGGTCCGTCGCCATTGTCCCCTCCGAATGTGTGGCGCTGCGCGGCATGCGTGCCGCGTCAGAAGCGTTGCTGAATGCCCATCATCGCGCCGAACTGGTTCGCGCCCGTCTGCACCGTGCCCGCGGCGGCTACCGCGTTCGCGGCGAGCGCGCTGTTCAGCATGTACCCAAGCGACGCGTAAAGCGTCGTGCGCTTCGAAACGAAATAGTTCGCGCGGCCGACGAACAGTGTCGAATTCGATTGATCGCGCAGAATATAGCGCAGCCCCTGGAAGTCCAGTGAAAAAGCCGGGGTCACGTAGTAGTCTGCGCCCAGAAAAAAGAGATCTGATTGCATATGCTCCGCCGCGGCCGTGTTGCGGCGAATCCAGCCGCCGCCCACCTTGGCCGAGCCGAATTTCACGTAGCCGTCCACGATCACGCGCCTGTCTGTATCCGCGCTGCTTACGAGCGGCGCCGAGGCGCCCGGGCCGCCATACATCACGTCGTACGACGCGGCGGCGCCGCCCCATGCGTTGTCGTAGGCGAGCATCATCGTGTACTGGCGGCAGGCCACGGCGTCGCCGGCCAGCTGGCCGGCGCAGTTCGTCGCCGACGAGCCCGCGGGACCCGCTGCATCGCGCCCGAAGCTGTAGGTCCCGCCAATCGTCACGCCATGGAATTTGCCGAGATAGCCTACGGCGTTGTCGCTGCGCGCGTTCGGCAGATAGCTGTCGAAACTCGCCATCGAATGGATCGACGGGCCGATCACGTCGGCGTTGAACAGCACATACATCGACATGTTCATCTGGCGGCCCAGCGTGAGCGTGCCGTAGTCGCTGCTCACGCCCACGTTCGCCTGGCGGCCGAACAGGCGCCCGCCATAATTGAGCGCGCCGCTATTGGGCGCGAAGCCGCTTTCGAGCACGAAGAAGGCCCGGTAGCCGCCGCCCAGCTCCTCCTGGCCGCGCAGACCGAAGCGCGACGGCACCTCGCCCGTGAGCGAGGGCATGCCGACGAACGAGCCACCTCTCGCGGTATTGTTGTAGTACTCGATGCCCGTATCCACGATGCCATAGAGCGTCACGCTGCTCTGCCCCCACGCGAGCGCCGAAGCGAACGCGAACGATCCTGCCACGATTGCCTTTTTCATCACGATCTCCAACCCTTTATTTCGTCATACTTATTTATTTGAATAGATACCGGACCATTCAACGCGGCCCGGCTTCAGCATCAGCTTCGCGCGATCGGCGCAATCTGCGCGGTCATTCGCTCTTGCTGCCGGCGAGGATCCATTGCGCGACGATCTGCGCATCGCCCGCGCTGATCGCGTTGGGCGGCATGGGTATGGCGCCCCAGTTCCCCGAGCTACCGTTCTGGATATGCGCGACAAGCGCGCTCGACGCGCCCGGCTTGCCCGCGTAGCGCGCGGCCACGTCTCGGTATGCGGGGCCAACGAGCTTCTTGTCCACGGCGTGACAGCCGAAGCAGGCATGCTGCGTGGCGATCTGGCGCGCGCGTGCAATATCCACTGCGGGCTCGGCAAACGCACTCTGGGCGAGCACGGCAACCGCGAGCGGCACGATGAAATAAGGAATACGAATCATGAATTAAAGCCTTTTTTTGGGGATGAAACGGGGATTCGATTTCAGGCTAGCGGCTGCTCGAGCGGCATGGTGCGCAGGCGTGCGCCCGTCGCTTCGAAAAGCGCGGCGGCCACGGCGGGCGCGACTGGCGGTAGCGCCACCTCGCCGCAGCCTTGCGGCGCACGGTCGCTCTCCACGATCTCGACCTCGATCTTCGGCATCTGCGAGAGATACAGGAGCGGGTAGTCGGCGAAGTTCTCCTGCACCACCGCGCCGTCCTTGAACGTGATTTCGCTCTTGAACGTGTTGGTGAGCGCGAAGCCGATGCCGCCCTCGACCATCTCGCGGATCAGCGTGGGATTGATGGCCTGCCCGCAATCGACGCCGCACACCACGCGTTCGAGTTTCGCGTGGCCTTCCACCATGCGCAGTTCGACGATGGTGGCGACGTAGGTCGTGAATGCGCCGCCACGGCCCGTATAGAGGCAGTACGCGAGGCCGCGGCACACGCCCGCTGCCGGCCTGCGCGTCCAGTTCGCCCGCGCCGCTGTGCGATCGAGCACGCGCAGCGCGAGCGGATCGTCACGCAGCAGCGTGCGGCGGTAGTCGAGCGGGTCGATGCGCGCCGCGTGCGCCAGTTCGTTGATGAAGCTCTCGAGAAAAAAGACGCTGGACGTGCTGCCCACGCTGCGCATGAAGCTCACGGGAATGGGCTGATCGACGCTCACCGAATCGACGAGCAGATCCGGCACCGAGTAGCCGAGATCGTAAAGGCCGTCGAGCATGGTTTCGTCCCAGCCGCCCGCCTTTTCGAAGTAGTCGCGCTTGATCGACCAGTAGAGCGATTGGCCCACCACACGCAGATGCATGGCGCTCGGGTAGCCATCGGGACCGAGCACCGCGCGCATGCGCGCCGAAACGCCGGGTCGGTAGAAACCGTGGCGAATATCATCCTCGCGCGAACGGATCACCTTGACCGGCCGCCCCACCGCCTTCGAGGCGACAGCCGCATGGATCACGAAGTCGGGCACGTACTTGCGCCCGAAGCTGCCGCCAAGGAACGTTGTGTTCACAATCACCTTGTCGGACGGCACCTTGAAGATGGCGGAGAGCGTCCAGCGCACCTTGTCCTGCCCCTGGATCGGACCCCACACTTCGATGTCGTTTTCGCGCACATGCACCGTGGCGTTCACGGGCTCCATCGTGGCGTGAACGATATAGGGCGTGTGGTAATCGGCTTCGATCAGCCGCCCTGCTGCCTGCGCTCCGTGTGCGCTGTGTGCGCTGTTTAAGTTACGCGCGGCTTCGAACCGCGCGCTCGCGTCGCCGATGCGCGTGGCCACCACTGCTTGTTCCGACATCAGCGCGGCCTTACGCTCTGCGAGTATCGTCGCGCTGTCCGCGGGCGGGGCGCCATCTTCCCACTGTACGTCGAGCGCGTCGCACGCCTTCTTGGCCTGCCAGTAGGTATTGGCCACGACGATCACGGCGTCCTTCGCCTGCACCACCTCGACCACACCAGCGAGCGCGCGCACCGTATCGCGGTTGCGCACGGCGCCTGGCTTGCCGTTGAGCGTGGGCGCCATTTTCACCGCACCAATCAGCATGCCGGGCACCTGCACGTCAATGCCGAATATCGCGCTGCCGTTCACCTTGGCCGGTGCGTCGAGCTTGTGCAACGGCTGGCCGATGAGCGTGCGCGCCGACCCGGCCTTCAGGCGCGGCTGCGGATTCAGCGGCAGTTTCGCGGCGTCCGCAAGCAGTTCGCCGTAGCCGACCGAACGCCCCGTTTGCAGATGGATCACGCGACCCGTCTTCGTCGCGCACTGCGTGGGCCGTACGCCAAGACGCCGCGCACCCGCCGCGAGAAACACCTCGCGCGCCTGCGCGCCTGCAATGCGCAAACGCTGCGTGAACATCGTGACCGACATCGAGGCGCCCACGAACTGCTGAGGATGCTCGTTCGCCGCCGCGATGCGATACGCGTCGCGCCCCGTCACGAACTGCACGCTCACGCGCCGCCAGTCGGCGTCCATTTCGTCGGCCAGCACCTGCGGCAAGCCGGTGTAGACGCCCTGCCCCACTTCGGCCTGCGAGAGCCCGATGATCGTCTGGCCGTCCGGATCGACGCGCACCCAGTCGTTGATCTCGCGAAAGCGCGTCCCGTCCTCCGTTGCCGTCGCCTGCTCGCTGAACGCGAGCGGCAACACGAGGCTACCCGCAAACGCGAGACCGGCCTTGAGGAAATCGCGGCGGCTTTCGCGCGGCGGTTCGCCCGCGCCTTGCGCACGCTCAGGAATTCGCTGCGACATGAATAGCCTCGCGAATTCGGTGATAGGTCGCGCAGCGGCACAGGTTCGTCACGCCCTGGTCGATCTGCGCCTCGGTGGGGTGCGGATGCTGCTTGAGCAGCGCGGCAACGGCCATCACCATGCCGGACTGGCAATAGCCGCATTGCGGCACATCCTTCGCGATCCAGGCCCGTTGCACCGGATGCGAGGTGTCGGGCGCAAGGCCCTCGATGGTCGTGATCCGGCGGCCCGCTATCGCCGAGACAGGCAGCACGCACGAGCGCGTCGCCTCGCCTTCCAGATGCACGGTGCAAGCCCCGCACGCGCCGATGCCGCAGCCGTACTTGGTGCCCGTCAGGCCCGCGGACTCGCGGATCACCCAAAGCAGGGGCGTATCCGGATCGCCTTCGAACTCGAAGAGCCGGTCGTTTAGTGTGAATAGCATGCGCTGTCTCCCAAGATTCGCCGCCTTTTTGCCGTTTGAAAAACGGTTGGCGATGAGTGGAATTCTTGGCGCGCCTAAAATACCCGGCAATGGCGCGACGGCCCAAATAAGTTGCCGTTCGTCTCTTTCATTGATCCGGGATATTCAACTGAGGAAACTCAGGCGTTTGCCGTTTCACCTATGAATTTCAGCTTGTTTCAGCGTTCTGGCCACTTGAGCGCCGCGCTTTCGAATTCACATATGCATTCTCGTTCCATCTATGGAATATTTGCTGGACGCCTGGCGACTGCCGTCAATCCGGGCGCGTAAGAAAAAACGGCACGCCATTGCTGGCGTGCCGTTGCTGGTGAGCGAACCCGAGCGCGGTATGCCGCTCAAGCCTCCAGTTGCTCAAGCACCTTCCCCTTCGTCTCAATGCCGAGCAAGTGCACCGTCACGGCCGCGAGGAACGGCACCGCGGCGAGAATATAGAACGCCACGTCGAGATTGCCGCCGATCATCGTCTTCGAAACGATCGTCGGCGCGAAGATGGCGGCCACCTTCAGCCACGCGCCGCCCACACCACAGCCCAGCGCACGGATGCTCGTGGGATACAACTCAGGCGTGTAGACATAAGCGGTGATGAAGCCGCTGGCGAGCAGGCCCAGCGCCAGCGCGCAGAACGTCGCGACCACGTAGACCGACATCGCATGGCACACGCCGGCCAGCACGAGTGAAATCGCGCACAGCACGAAGGAGACGTTGATCACGGGCTTGCGACCCACCTTGTCGACCAGCAGCGCGCAAGCGAGCGAACCGAGCACGCCGAGCACCGAGGCCGCGACCGCGAGATTGAGCGCGAGCTGCAGCGGCGCGTGATAGACGTTGCGATAGATCGTGGGCAGCCAGGTGGACAGCCCGTACTGGATGAAACCGCAGGTGATCCAGAGCATGGCCACCGCGATCGTGCGCTTGCGATACGCGGGTCCGAACAGGTCCTTTACGCTGCGCTTGGGGTGGCGCGCGACGAGCGCGTCGAATTCGGCGGCGTTCGTGACCGGCGCGAGCGGACCCTTCGCGGTGCGCTCGAACGCGCTCACGGCGCGATCCGCTTCCTGCACGCGTTCGCGTTCCGCGAGCCAGCGCGGCGACTCGGGCACGAGCTTGCGCAGCACGAAGAACAGCACGAGCGGCATTGCGCCGATGAAGTACATGATCTGCCAGCCGAAGCGCGGCACGAGCCACGCGCCCAGCGCATTCGAAGCGAGCAGGCCGACCGGGAAGACGATCTCGTAGAGGAGAACGAAGCGTCCACGGCCATGTGCGCGGCTGACCTCGTTGATATACGTCGCGGCCACGGGCAACTCGCCGCCGAGGCCCAGACCTTGCACCACGCGCAGTGCCGCGAACACGGCGAAGCTCGGCGCGAAACCGCACGCAATGCTCGTCACGCCGATGATGCCCGAACTCCAGGCAATCGCGCGCACGCGGCCGTGGCGTTCCGCAAGCCACGGGAACAGAAACGCGCCGAACAACTGCCCGACCGAGCCCGACGCGATCAGAAAGCCAATTTCCCACGGCGTGAGATGCCACTTCTGGATCAGGATCGGCAATGTCGCGGCGATCGCGATCACGTCGAAGCCGTCGAAGAACGTGGCGAGGCCGATGAGGATACGCGCGCGCACCAGCATGGCGTTGGTCGGCAGCCGTTCGAGCCGCGCGATGATCGACCCGCGCGTGTGGGGCCCACCGGTCGCGTCGCTGAGCGGCTCGTACATGGCGGCGCCGCCGCGATGGCCGATGGAGTTATCGAGGGTTCTCATGCCTGTGATCCCGTCCCGTGTTGTCTCGTATATGAGGGGTTAAGCGAGCGCCTTGCTGCTGTCGACGAGGGCGGCGAGATCCACCGCGCGCCCCTGGCTCATCCATTTACGCGCGAGCTTGAGTTCGCGTGCGGCGTTGATGGCGATGACCCCGCGCAGATGGCCGTCTTCCACGAAGAAGAGCGAAGCGCGCTTCTCTTCGAGGCTGCCGCGCAGCACCGGCGCGACGCCAGCGGGAAGGTCGCCGAGGATCTGCAGGTTCACGTCGTACTGATCGGACCAGAACCACGGAATTTCCGCATACGGCGTCTTCACGCCGAGCACGGCTTTTGCCGCCGCAATGGCCTGATTCTGCGCGTTGGCCCACGATTCGAGCCGCACGCGGCGCTTGAGCCACGCGTTCGGATGGTTCGCCACGTCGCCGCAGGCGAATATGCAGGAATCCGATGTTTCTCCGAATTCGTCCACCACGATGCCGTCGTCCACCGAAAGCCCTGCCGCAACGGCGAGCGCCGTGTGCGGCGCAAGGCCGATGCCGGCAACCGCGAAATCGGCATCGAGCGTGCTGCCGTCGGCGAAGGTTGCGCGCACGCCGCCTTCGGCCCGGTCTTCGAGCGTGAGCAACATCGCATTCAGGCGCACATCCACGCCGTTCGCGCGGTGCAGATCGAGCAGGAAACGCGACACCTCCTCCGTCAACGAGCGGGCGCACAGGCGCGGCGCGCCCTCCACCACGGTTGCCTGCACGCCGAGCTTGCGCGCCGTCGCGGCGACTTCGAGGCCGATCCAGCCGCCGCCGACCACCAGCACACGCTGGCTGTTGCGCAAACGCTCGCCGAGCGCCAGCGCTTCGTCCAGCGTGCGCAGGTAAGTCACGTGTGCGCTGTTCGCCACGCTCGCGGGCAGCTTGCGCGCCGCGCCGCCCGTGGCGATCACGAGCCGGTCGTACTTCACTTCGCGCCCCGATCGTGTGGTCACCACGCGCGTTGCGCGGTCGATGGACGTCGCGCAGTCGGGTTGCCACGTTTCGACGTTGAGCGCGGCGAATTCATCGGGCTTCGCGATGCGCACCGTTTCGATATCGGCTTCGCCCGCGAGCACGGCTTTGGAAAGCGGCGGACGCTCGTACGGCAGATGCACTTCGTCGGCGATCATTACGAGGCGGCCTTGGTAGCCCTCCTTGCGCAGCGTCTTCACGACCCAGCCCGCGGCCTGGCCGCCGCCGATCACGACGACGGTACGCGGTGCCTCCGTTGAGGCGTTTTCAGGTGACGCGCTCATGGCTTGCGCTCCGTCATGAACTTGCCTTGCGGCGCTTCGGCGTGCTTCTGGCGGCGCGTATTGCCGTCGAGGCCGCCGTCCACGGCCCACTCCGCGAACACGGTGGGGCCCGGCTCGAAATCGCGCGGCTGCCATGCGGGCGTGAGCACGTCTTCGTCGGCGTAATACTCGATCAGGCCGCCCGCCGGGTTTTTGAAGTACCAGAAGTAGGCGGACGAAACCGGATGCCGGCCCGGACCGAGCTGCGTGGTCCAGCCGCAGCGGCTGATATGCAGGCCGCCGCCGAACACCTCATGGATATCGCGCACCGTGAACGCCACGTGGTTCAAACCCTTCTTGCCGTCAGGCAGCGCGAGCAGGAACAGGTCGTGGTGGCCGCCGTGCGGCGCGCAGCGCATGAAGGCGCCGCGGTTCGGATAGCGGTCCGAGGTCTCGAAGCCGAGCCGTTCGTGATAGAACTTTTCCTGTTGCGCGAGGCAGTTCGTGAAGAACACCACGTGGCCCACTTCCACCGGCTCCGCGCGCTCATAAACCGGCGAGCGCTGGTCCACACGCAGCGTCTGCCCCCAGACGTTCGAAGGCGAGCCCTTCACGTCGATCTCGCGCCGGCGCGTGACTTCCACGCGGATCGCCATCCCGGCCGGGTCGAAGCAGCCCACCGCTTCGGCTTCGCTGTAGTAACCGGGCTGGTCCTTCAGGCGTTCGCGCAGCGCGTCGAGTTCCGTGCGGCTGGCCACGCCCCACGTTACTTCGCGCAGCGTCGGGCCCGCTTCGAACGCTGCGGGCAGCGTCGCATCGTTCGCGTCGACCACGAGCACAGTGCAGCCGTTGAGCGTTTCGAAGCGCGCGCGCGTTTCGTCATGCGCGGTTTCCTTCAAGCCCCAATCCGCGAAAAAGCGGCGGCAGGTTTCGAGGTCCGCCACGCCGTATGTAATCTGTTCGATGCCGAGTATCGTCATGTTGCCTGTCTCCTGTCGACCGCAACTGGCGCTTTCACGCTCAGTGCGGTCCCATGCGTAGCGGGTCACGCGCCCTCAGGCGTTGGCCCAGGGCAGTGGCGCGTCGTTCAAGCCCCAGTAGAGGCTCTTTTGCTGCATGTATTCACGAATACCGAGCCGCCCTTTCTCGCGGCCCATGCCGCTCTCCTTCCAGCCCGAGAACGGCGTAGAGATCGAGAACAGCTTGTAGGTGTTGATCCACACCGTGCCGGCTTCGAGCTTGCGCGCGACGCGCCACGCGCGCTTGTAGTCGCGCGTCCAGATGCCGGCGGCGAGGCCGAACACGCTGTCGTTCGCTTGTTCGATCAACGCCGCCTCGTCGTCAAAAGGCATCGCCACGAGCACCGGCCCGAAAATCTCTTCCTGGCAGATGCGCGCGTTGTTCCGGAGTCCTTCCAGAATGGTCGGCTGATAGAAAAAGCCGTGCTCGCGCCCGTCGCCTACCGGGCGCTCGCCGCCGCACAGCAGCCGGCCGCCTTCCTCCAGACCGAGCGCCACATAGCGTTCCACCGACTCGCGGTGCTTCGCCGTAATGAGCGGGCCCATCTGCGTGTTCTCGCGCGACGGGTCGCCCACCCGCAGCTTGCGCGCGCCTTCCACGAGGCGCTTCACGAACGCGTCGTAAATCGGGCGCTGCACGAAGAGGCGCGAACCGGCGATACACGCCTCACCCGACGAACTGAAGATGCCGTACAGCACGCCATTCACGGCGTGATCGAGATCGGCGTCTTCGAACACGATGGTCGGCGACTTGCCGCCCAGCTCCAGCGACACCGGCGTGAGCTTTTCCGCCGCAATGCGCGCGATGCCGCGCCCCACTTCGGTGCCGCCCGTAAACGACACCTTCTTCACGAGCGGATGGCGCACCAGCACGTCGCCGATCACCGAACCCTTGCCGGGCAGCACGCTCAACATGCCCTGGGGTACGCCCGCTTCCTCGCAGATGCGTGCGAGTGCGAGCGAAACGAGCGGCGTGACTTCGGCAGGCTTGAGCACTACCGCGTTGCCGGCCGCGAGCGCCGGCGCGAGCTTTTGCGCGTCGGAGGCGATCGGCGAATTCCACGGCGTGATCGCCGCCACGACGCCAATCGGCTCGTGCACGCTCATCGTCAGATAGTCGCCGCGCGAGGGCGTGAGGTCGTCGTCGAGCGTTTCGAGGCACGCCGCGAAATAGCGGAACGTGTTCGCCGCGCTCGCCACCAGCACGCGCGTTTCGCCGATCGGCTTGCCGTTGTCGCGGCGCTGCAGCTGCGCGAGCGCTTCGTGGCGCTGCATGATGAGCTCGGCGATGCGATAGAGCACGAGGGCGCGCAGATGCGGCTTCATGCCGGCCCATTCGCCCTGCTTCCATGCCGCGTGCGCGTTCTCGACCGCAACGCTTGCGTCTTCGGCGCTCGCCGTCGAGACCACCATGTTCACCGACTGGTCTGCCGGATAAAGGCTCGAAAAAGGCGCTGCGCGGCCCTGGCGCCACTCGCCGCCGATCAGAATATCGCCGTTCGGGATGAGGCTCGTATCGAATGAAGTCATCGTTGGGGGTCTCACATTTGTTCGCTTCAAATCACGCAGCGCGCGGCCCGGTTGCGCAGTGCGCGAATCGCGCTATACGCGGTGAGCGCGGAGGTCTTCGGGTTGTCGGGCAGCGGCTTGCCGCACATTTCAAGCGACATCTCGCCGAACGCGCCGCGCGCCACGATACGGTGCACGTTGCGCTCCACAGCCGGATCGGCGATCAGGCGCACCGTCGTCTGGTCCAGACCGAGGCCTGCAAGCGCGATGGTCGCCGCCACGTTCGCGTTCTTCGGAAAGAGCCGCGCCGCTTCGCGCGCGCTGCCTTCGAAAATCACCTGCTCCTGCGTAAGCGCACGCAGGTCGCAGACCTTTTCCGCGGGCGTATCGAGCCAGCCGAGCGGCGGCTTGCGACCCGTGTACAGCACTTCGTCGAGGCCGCCCAGCTTCGCCGCGGAAAGCGCGTCGATACCGCCGATCGCGCCCGAAAGCAGCGTGAGCGTAGCGTCGCCTTCGTCGGCGGCGTGCGAGAGGCGTTCGAGCAGTTCGAGATCGGAAAGCGCGCCGATCGAGGCTACCGCGCAATCCGTGCCGCTTTGCAAGAGCGGCACGACATGATCGACGAGCGCCGCATGACCGGCGCATTCGAGCGCGAAGTGCGGCCGCGTGGAAAGCGCGTGCACCGACGACACCACCTCCACCGCGCCGTCCACCAGCTCGCGCACGGCAGCGGCGTGGTGTTCGGGCACGATCACGTGCGAGACGTGCACGAGCGGATCGGCGGCGACCGCGCGATACACGGTCTGCCCGATCGCACCGAAGCCGATCATCGCGATGTCGATGGGTGCGTGCGGCACGGCGTGGCCGTTATGCATGTTGGGGCTCCTCCTTGCGCACCGGCGGGCCCGCGAACGCCGTCTCGAAGCTGCCCACGGCCTTCATGTCCACTTCGAGCAGCACGGGGCCTTCGAACGCGATGCCTTCGCGAATCACAGTGTCGGCGTCGTCGAGCGACGAGAGACGGTAGTGCTTGAGGCCAAGGCTCGCGCAGAACTGCGAGAACTCCGGCTGGTGCAGATCGACATACATGCGGCGGCCGCCGTATTGCGCGTCCTGGATGTTGCGGATCACGCCGTAGCACTGGTCGTTCATCAGCACGATCATCACGTTGGCCTTTTCCTGCACGGCCGTTGCGAGTTCGCCGACGTTCACCATCAGGCCGCCGTCGCCCACGAGGCACACGGTCTTCGCGGCGGCGTTCGCGAGCGCCGCGCCGATCGCCATCTGCATGCCCTGACCGATGCCGCCGCCGAGCGCATGCACGCCCGCGCGCGGCGTGAAGATCTTCAAGAGGCGGTTGCCCCACGTGCTGTTCGAGATCGTGACGTCGCGCACCCAGTTGTAATCGCGGCCCACGGCGCGCTGCAGCGCTTCCACGAGACGGCGGTAAGGACCGAGACCCTTGGCCGTTTCCGCCACGGCGATTTCGCGCGCCTCGGCAATATCAGCAGCGAATTGCGGATCGACCTTGATGCGGCTTTCCAGGCGCGTGGCGAGCGCGTCGAGCACACGCGCGGCGTCGCCATGCACGAACAGCGCGTTACGGTAGCCGCGATTGTCGGCGAGCGCGTCCGCGTCGATGCGATAGAGCGGCTGCGGCAGCGCGAGCTTGTACTTGAGCGTTTCGTTGCCGCGCAGGCGCGAGCCCACCACCAGCATCGCGTCGCAGGTCTTGTACAGGCGCTCGACCGAGGGGCTCACATTGAACGCGCCGAGCGTGGCCGGATGATCTTCGGGCAGCACGCCGCGGCCCTGCACGCTCGTCACCACGCCAAAGCCGAGCGCGACGAGGCGGTCCACCGCGGCGCGCGCATGACGCGTGCCGCCGCCCAGCCACAGCAGCGGGCGCTTCGCCTTCGCGAGTTCGCTCGCGAGTTGCTCCACGCGCGCTTCATCGTGCGTGAGTGTCGTGAGATGCGGCGCGGTGAGATCGGCGGGCCAGTCGGTGAGCGCCGCCTGAATGTCGATGGGAATCTCCACGCTCACCGGGCCGCTCGGCGCCGTCTGCGCCACGCGCACTGCTTCGCGGATCGTGGGCAGCGCGGTCTCGACCGAACGCACGCGAAATGCGGCCTTCGAAATCGACGACAGCATGCTCAGTTGATTGGGCGCCTCGTGAATGTAGGCGAGGTCTTGATCGAGGTATTCGGTTTCGATCTGACCGGTGATATGGAGCAGCGCCGTGCCTGCCGTGAGCGCCTCGACCATTGCGCCCGCCGCGTTGCCCGCCGCCGTGCCCGTGCTGGTGAACGCCACGCCGAGGCCGCCCGAGACGCGCGCAAGGCCGTCCGCCATGTTGACCGCGCCCGCTTCGCCGCGCGCGCCGACGTAGCGGATGTTGCCGCGCGTCCCGATGGCGTCGAGAATCGGCATGTTGTGGATCGAGATCACGCCGAAAGCGGTTCGGACTCCACATTGTTCGAGGAAGGCGGCGATCAGTTCGCCGACGGTGGTTTTGTTAGACATGACGTGCAACGCCTCCAGATACATCGATATGACTGCCCGTCGTATAGGACGACAGGGACGTGGCCAGATAAAACAGCGCCTGGGCGGCTTCTTCGGGGCGGCCGAAGCGGCCAAGCGGAATGTGCTTCTTGCGCGCGAGCGCTTGCGTCCAGTCTTCCCAGCTCTGGCCCGCGGACTGCGCCTCCTGGTCGTTCTCGTAGCGCCGGCGCCACTGCCCCGACTCCACGATGCCGATCAGGATCGAGTTCACGCGGATCTGCTCGGGCGCGAGTTCGACGGCGAGCGACTTGATGAGGCTGAGCACACCGGCGCGCGCGGACGAGGTCGCGACCATATGCGGCTCGGGCTGCAGTGCGAGCAGCGAATTCACGCAGACGATCGCGGCGTTGCCTGCTTTCGCGGCATGGCGCAGCAAGGGCAAAAACGCGCGGGTCGGGCGGATGATGCTGAAATACTTGAGGTCGAGTTCCTCGCGCCACGCTTCGTCCGACGTATCGGCGAAGGTGGAGACGCGGCCTTGTCCCGCGTTGTTCACGAGCATGTCGGCGCGGCCGAAGCGTTGCTCGACTTCTGCCGCGAAGGCGGCGACTTCGCCCGCGTCGAGCACATCACAGCGCGACTCGAGCAGTTGCCCTTGCGGATAACGCTCGCGCAGGACGCGTTCGGCGCGCGCGAGGCGGTCGCTGTCGCGGCCGCAGATCGCAACCGCTGCGCCCGCGCGCAAAAAGAGTTCGGCGGTGGCAAGGCCGATGCCGGACGAACCGCCCGTCACGACCGCGACCTGACCGGTCAAATCGAGTTGAATCATTTGATCCCCAATGCTTTCATGTAGGGCGCACCCTTGCCGGCGGACGCCTGAAGCCTGTTCTGAGGCCGATAGTTCAGGCGCTTCGAGAGTTCGTTGGCCGCGTGGCGCACCTTCTCGATCAACCCGCCGTCGAGCAGTTGCACGTCGATACCGGGGCGCGGAATGGTCGTCGTCACCACGGCGGCGATGCGGCCCGTGTCGTTGCGCACGGGCGCCGACACCACGGAAATGCCGCGCTCGAACGACGATTCGCTCACGGCATAGCCGCGCTCGGCGTCTTCGCGAATGCGCTCGAAGAGCGCCTCGACTGTCTCCGGCGTGGAGGGCGTGAAGCGTTCCAGGCGCGGCTCCGGATAAAGCGCGCGCAGTTCGCCGAGGGTGAGATCGCCCATCAGCACCTGGCCGTGGGTCGTGGCGTGCGCCGGCAGGCGCGTGCCGACGTTCACCTTCACCGAGCTGAAAATGGGCGCGTGGCTCTGTGCCTTGGCGACGAACACGATGTCGCGGCCGTCGCGAATCACGATATGCGAGGTCAGTCCCGTTGCGTCGCGCAGCGCCTCGATCAACGGCAGGCCGAGGTCGGTGAGTTCGAGCGAGCTGAGGTATTCGAAGCCCAGACGCAGCACGGCTACGCCGAGGCGATAGTTGCGGTCGCGGTCGGCGCGCTCGAGAAAGCCCAGCGATTCGAGCGTTTGCAGGAGACGAAACACCGTGGTGCGCGGAATGCCCAGGCGGCGCGAGAGTTCGGGCGCGTCGAGCACCGGCTCGCGCGGCGAGAATTCAGTCAGGATGCGCAGGCCGCGCTCCAGACCCGGTACGCGGTAGCTGGCGTCGTTGCGGTCTTCGTCGACGTCGGGTGTCATGCCTTGAGCTCCGTAGTACTGAATGTACGAGTCAGCGTGGATTCGATCAGCGTGCTATAAGCCTGCGGTTGTTCGATGTAGCCCGCGTGGCCCGCGTGCGGCACGGTATGAAATGGCGCATGGGCGATCTGTGCGAGCCGCTCGCAGGCCTCGGGCGGCGTAATCGTGTCTTGTGCGCCCACCGCGACGGCCATCGGCACCTTGCCCACGCAACGCGCGAGGTCGGCGGCGAGGTCGGCGTTCGCGAGCAGATGCGTGGCCTGGGCGTAACCGTGCGGCACGATGCGCCCCATGTTCCAGCGCACCCAGGCGCGTGCGGCGTCGCTGGCCTGCGGCGAAAGCATGTTCGCGCTGCGCTGTTGCGCGAGACCTTGCGGACCGAGTTCGGCCAGCATGGCGAGGCGCGCGTCGCGCTTTTGCGCGCGCACGGTGGGATCGGCGGCGCCGTAGCCACCGGCCGGCGAGATCAGCAGCAAACCGGCCACGCGTTCGGGATGCGCGGCGGCAAACGCACCGGCCATGATCGCGCCGAGCGAATGGCCCACCAATGCACAACGCGCGATGCGCAGCGCGTCGAGCCAGTCCGCCAGCACACGCGCATAGTCCGCCGCGACCGGCGACGCGCTCGCGACCGGCGTGGAAGCGCCGTAACCGGGCGCGTCCCAGGCGAGCACGCGGCGCGCGCCGCCGAGCGCTTCGAACTGCTGCACCCACGACGCCGCGCCGGAGCCGATGCCATGCAGGAGCACGAGCGGCAGCGCCTCCTTATCGTCCTCACCCGCGCCCTCGCCCACGGCCTCGCGATAACTCACGCTGGCCTCGCCCGCCCGCGCACTATGCAGTGCGAAGCGCGCGAGCCGCGTTTCGAGCGTGGCGGCTGATGATGCGGTGTGGATCGTGTCGTTCATGGCTTCGGATCGGGTTGCGGCTATGTCGCTTACTTCATCTCGCGCTTGATCTTCGCGAGCGGCGAGTCGGGCGGATACGTCGGCGTGATGGGCTTCGACGAGCCGAGCATCACGCACATCAGCGCGTCCTCTTCGCCCACGTTGATTTCCGTGCGGTACACGCCCGGCGGCACCGAAATCAGGTCGCGTTCGCCCAGCACGGCTTCCCACGTCTCGCCGTCCTTCTCGCAGACGACCTTCATCTTGCCGCGCAGCACGAAGAAGATTTCTTCGACATCGATATGGATATGGCTCGGGCCGATGTTGCCGGCCGGAATCACCATGGTCGAGAACGTAAAGCCGCCAGCGGGCACGGTGTTGACGTCCTTCGCGACGCCCGTGCCGCCCGTGCCCACATAGCGCATCTGCGCGCGGCGGTACTTCGGGTCGTAGTCGGCCTGGAACTTCAGCGCGTCCCAGTCGTAGCGGCGCGTTTCGAAACGCGCCACGCGCGTGTTCATCCAGTCTTCAAAGCTCGCGTCGGCGGGGCAGTCCCACGACTTGCGCTCGATATCGGCATCAGCCATGTTTTCTCCTTGGGTTCTTTCGAACGTATCGTCAGTTCTACGAAATCAGTTCATCACGAAGCCGCCGTTGACCGGCAGCAATTGTCCGGTCACGAAACGCGCGGCGTCGGACAAGAGGAACAACACCGGGCCGGTCACGTCCTCGGGCACCTGCGCGCGCCGCAGCGCCCGCCCTTCCAGGTAATACGCATGGCGCTCGGCCGGCACGTAGGCCGTCGCCTCCACTTCGGTCAGGCCGGGCGCAATGGCGTTGACGGTGATGCCGTCCGCGCCGAACTCACGCGCGAGCGAATGCGTCATCGCGATCACGGCGCCCTTGCTCGCCACGTAGGCGAGCAGTTTGGGCGCGCCCCACAGTGCCGTATCGGAAGCGATGTTGACGATCGCGCCGCGGCCCGACTCGCGCAGCCAGCGCTGTGCTGCCGCGCACATGAGCCAGGTGCCGCGCACGTTCACGTCCATCACCGCGTCCCACGTCTGTACGCTCACTTCGTGCGCGAGTTTGCCGCCCGAGTTCGTGATCGCCGCGTTGTTGATGAGCGCGTCCACGCCGCCCATGCGCTGCGCGGCGGCATCGACGAAGGCGGCGATGCTTGCCGGTTGCGCGAGATCGAGCGGCGCGAAGGCGACGTCGTGCCCGGCTGCGGCGAGTTGCTGGGCGAGCGCTTCGCCCGCCTCGGCCAGCACGTCGCCGAAGGTCACGCGTGCGCCGGCCGCTGCGAGCGCCCTCACGAACGCCGCGCCCAGACCGCGCGCGCCGCCCGTGACGACCACGCGCCGCCCAGCGAGCGCGACCTGCGCCGCGAACGTAGCGTCATGCATGGCCATGCCCGGCGGGTTGTGCGTTGGCGTCCGGCTGGGCGCGCAGCGCGCCGAGTTCGGCAAAGTGCTGCTGGGCGCGCTGGCGCAGCATGCGGCGCACACGCGTCATGCCGACGTCGTGCTGATAGAGAAATTCGTGATCGCGCGCGTTCGGCGCCATGCTTTCCAGCACGTAGCGATCTTGCTCCAGCACGGCCCAATGCAGACCTTCCAGACGATTGCGATACATGAAGCGCCATGCGTCGCGCTGCCAGCCCTGTACCTTGCGCGTGCGCCAGAAGTAGACCTGGCAGTTGTTCTCGTCCACCGGCACGGCGAAGCCGATGATGCCGAAGTTGCCGCCCGGGCCGAACTTCTTCTTGTACGGAATCGCGAGGCGCATCCACAGGCAGCCGGTTTCGCCCAGTTCGACCCAGTCGAAGTTGACGTCGCGCTGGCCGATCTTTTCGAACATGAGGCCGGATTCGGTCTTGCGCACGCGCATGTCGGCCTGCTTGTCGCCATCGGCCATCGAATGGGAAGTGGCGTGCAGATACGCGCCGTGCATCGGGTCCATCACGTTGTCGATGGCGTACTGGTAATTGCACTTCCAGTTCGACATGCACAGAAAGCTTGCGTACTCCTCACCAACGAGTTCCTCCGGCAATTGCAGCGGGGCGGCTTCCTGGTGCGCTTCGTCGCCGAACCACAGAAACACCGCGCCGGCATGCTCCTGCGCCGGATACGACTTCACGCACTTCTGCCCTTCGAGCGGGCACGCAGAAACGGCCGGCACGTTCTCCACCGTGCCGCCGCCATCGACTTCGATGCCGTGATACCAGCACGCCACGCGGTTGCCGAGGTTCCAGCCGAGGGACAGGCGTGCGCCGCGGTGCGGGCAACGGTCTTCGAGCGCATGGACCTGGCCATCCTGATCGCGCCACAACACGATCTGTTCGCCGAGGCGCGTGATGCCGATGGGCGCGTTGCCCACTTGCCAGCTCGGGGCAACGGGATACCAGTAGTTCTTGATGCCGCGATCGAGATAGGCGCGGATGGGATCGGCGCCGCCTGCGGCTTCAATCTTGGGGGACGTCATGTGGGGTCTCCGTATTCAGTGTGGGCAGCGCCGGCTCATTCGGCGAGCAGACGGAACTCGGCGGCGAGACGCTCGGCGTTCCAGGCGGCGCCTTCGGGCGTGCGAAAGCCGATGCGGTTCAGGCCCGCCACGACTTCCTCGAGTTCGGCGGCGCCCGCTTCGAACACCTGTTCGAGCGCGTCGCCGAAGTCGTTTTCGTATTGCGTGGGCTCCGCCTTACGCGTTTGCCACACCATGTTTTGCGCCTCGCCCGGCTGCTCGATCACGCCCTTGCCAGCGACGTTGTTCGGTTGCGGCGCGAGCCAGGGCTTGAGCCACGGATTGAAATTCACGGGGACTTCTCGCATGTCATTCCACCTTGATCTGGATTTCTTCACCGGCGAGCCGCACTGAGTACCTCTTCAGATCGCGGCCGCCGGGCTCCTTGAGGCACTTGCCGGTCGGGATATGGAACACGGCTTCGTGCAGCGGACATTCGACGGTGTCGCCATCGACGAAGCCCTGCGTCAGCAACGCGTAAGCGTGTGGGCAGACGTTTTCGAGCGCGTAGATATCGTCGCCCACCTTGTAGATGCCGATCTCCGTGCCGTCGAGTTTGTATTCGAGCGGCCCGTCTTCGGTCAGATCGCCGGCATGCCCGGCGCAGCGCCATTCTTCAGCCATGTGTCACCTTTCCCGTTCAACCGTGTTCCATATACGGAACAGTAGTTCGTGTATGGTCAATTATGAGACGGTCTCGGGAAGAAAAAAATAGAAATCCGGCGTGCCTGGGGAAAACACCGACCGCAGCATGCAAGATGACACCGCCAGGGTCGCCGAGGGTGCCGTTCCGGTTGCCAAAACGCTTACGGCACGTGCACTTACGCGCGTATGGCGCATCCGGGCGCCGGGCCGCACCTGGGGGAATCACCGTCCCAAAAAAGTGTTTTGGCGTCTCGCAAGAGTCTCTATACTTTCCATAGGCAGCACGTCTAACCATATATGGAACAAAGGGAGCCACGCGAGAGCGCTTGCCGACAGAAGCACGCCGCGCACTGCCTATGAGTTGGCCATGCGGGTTGGAGATGCCGGAGCAACTCGCCCGGCTTTTCGTCATACGATCAGGAGTCCAAAGTTGAAGCATTTCATTGCCGCGGGGTTGACGGGCATTTGCGCCGTCTCGTCTGCATGGGCGCAAAGCAGCGTCACGCTTTATGGCAGTCTGGATGCGGGCGTGGCCTACATCAGCAACGTCGGGGGCCACTCGAAGTGGATGATGGAGCAGGGCAACACCCAGCCCGACCGCTGGGGCCTGCGCGGCCAGGAAGATCTGGGCGGGGGCCTCAAGGCGATCTTCCAGCTGGAAAACGGCTTCTACACCAATACGGGCGCGTTGGCGAAGGCCAACACGCTGTTCAACCGCCAGGCGTATGTGGGCCTGAATTCAGAGCAGTTCGGCACGCTCACGCTGGGCAATCAAACGCCGTTCTCGTTCGACACACTCGGTCCGTTCAGCACGGCTTATCTCGCGGCGAGCTGGTACGCGTTCCACCCGGGCAACATCGACCAGTTGGCGGATACGGGCGTCGTGCCGTACAACAACTCGGTCAAATATCGTTCGCCGAGCTTTTACGGCTTCACGGCGGGCGCCATGTTCGGCTTCGGCAATACCACGAACTTTTCGACCGGCAGAACGATGAGCTTTTCGCTCAGTTATGCTAACGGTCCGTTCAAGGCCGGCGCGTCGTGGTCGAACGAGCACGACCGCTCGGTGTCGATAGCGACCACCGGCATCACGGAGTTCCAGGGTCAACCGGCGGCCACGTATATCGCCGACAAGGTCGAGAACATGGGCGTGGGCGCGTCGTACTCATTCGGCAAGCTGCTCGTACACGGGCTCTACACTCGCACGAAGCTGCAGTCCAACGGCTACTCCGACACGTTCCAGAGCTACGATGCCGGTGCGAACTACCAGTTCACCACGGCCAATGCCGTAGTGGGCGGCGCGGCAACGTCCACGCTGTCCGGCCGCCGCTGGACCCAGGCGATGATCGGCGACGTGTATTCGCTTTCGAAAAGCACGCAGGTCTATGTGAACGCGCTTTACCAGCACGCCAACTCCGAAGCGCAGGCGGCCTTTTTCACCGCGGGCGTGTCGAGCGGGCGCAATCAGGCGATTGTGCTCGCGGGCATTCACCACTCGTTCTGATCGCGGCGCCTGCGGGCGCCGTGCCTGAGCCTGGCCTCAGATTCAGAGCGCGTGCGAATTGCGGGTGCGCGCGGCCTGTGCCGCAGTGGGGTCGCTCGGCGCGGGCCGGTAATTGAGCCGCGCCGAGAGGTCGATCGCCGCGGCGCACACGGCGGCGACGAGCGGCGCGCGCTCGGCCTCGCCGATGTCCGATCGCGGCACGGTTGCCGTGAGCGCCGCCACGATACGGCCCGACTGATCCCGCACCGGTGCGCTCACCACCGAGATGCCGGTTTCGAACGACGCTTCGCTCACCGCATAGCCCTGCTGCGCGAACTCGCGCACGCGCGCATAGAGATCGGCGACGGTCGCGGGCGTGCGCTCCGTATAACGTTCGAGCTGCTTCTCGGGGTAAAGCGTGCGCAGTTCGGCGAGCGTGAGGTCGCCCATCAGCACCTGGCCATGCACGGTGGCGTGCGCGGGCAAGCGCGTGCCCACGTGAACCTTCACCGAGCTGAACATCGGCTCACGCGTTTGCGCCTTCGCCACGAACACCACGTCGCGCCCGTCGCGTATCAGCAGATGGGTGCTGAGGCCCGTCGCGTCGCGCAGGCGCTCGAGCAGCGGCGTGCCGAAGTCGGTGAGTTCGAGCGAGCTGAGATATTCGAAGCCGAGGCGCAACACCGCCACGCTCAGCCGGTATTGCCGGTCGCCGTTGGCGCGCTCGATGAACCCGAGCGCTTCGAGGGTCTGCAGGAGGCGAAATGTGGTCGTGCGCGGAATGCCGATGCGTCGCGAAAGTTCGGGCGCCCCCAGCACGGGCTCGCGCGCCGAGAATTCGGCGAGAATGCGCAGGCCGCGCTCGAGGCCCGGCACGAGATAGGTGGACGCGCCCGCGCCCTCTTCGTCCGCTTCGGGATTCGCTTCGGCATTCGAGCCGGCGGCATCCACGTCGGCTGGGGTCTCCTCGGGAGGCAGCGCTGCGCGCTTGCCCGGCCCGGCGCTGCGGCGCGCGGGGCCTGTGGTTTGTTTCGTGACCATTGGCGGCTTGAATGGGTGGACCGGGTTGGACCGGGTGTTACCCGGCCGGACCTTTCTTTGATGGGGTCAATCATAACGCGAAGCACCGCGACCCCATGCCGCCCCGTCGATATGCGAACATCGCAGCTTCTCTCGCGGATGCCATCCACCCATGCCGAAAATCCGGAAAACACTCGCCACGTTGCTGGGCATCGCACTCGCCGCGGGCAGCGCCGCCGCGCAACCCGCGCAGAAGCCGCCGGGACCGGCCATGATGGTCCATTTCGACTACTACCCGAAAGACCGCCCCCAGATTCATACGCTCGAACAGCGGCTGGCCAGCGCCATCGAGCGCGCGGACGCCGGCGAACTCGGCGAAACCGAAATTCACCTCGACGGCAACGACGGCTACCTATACATGTACGGGCCCGACCCGGACCGGCTGTATCGCGTCACGAGCCCGATTCTGAAGTCGTCCAGATTCACCGCGCACTCCGAAGTCACGAAGTGGTACGGGGCTCGCCGGGAAACGTTCGTGATTCGCTGAGGCGCACGCGCCTCAAAGCTTGGGATGGCACTCGAAGCGGATAACGGAGGCCTGCTGCTGCAGCGCCTCGAGCCCTTCGGTGTGCTCCATGCCGAGACTCGTTTGCATGCCGCGGCTCTCGCAGTAGTCGTTGGCTTCGCTCACCGCGCGCTTGTGGGCGCGCGCCCACGCGAGGCGCCCGCCCGTTGCGGACGCCGAAACGACGTACGTGCCCGGATTGCCCGCCGTGGTGACGTCGCCGGCCGACGCGCAACCCGCGAGCACCGCGCAGGCGGCGGCAAGCGATACGGCGAGCTTGGGCCAGGACCGGCTCGCCACACCCGCAAGCCTGACGGTCCCCTCGAAAATCTGCTCCATGAATCCCTCTCACATCGAGCGTCGCAATACGCTCACATGAAAGTGGATTTTAGGGTCGCCCTATCGAAAGTCTATGCTCATAGACTGAATTCACTGTTACCGCCAGAAATACAATCGCGATCCCTTTCTGGCCCTATGGACGCGACGAGCGGCTACGCCAGTTGTTTCGCGAGAAACGCGTGCATCAGCGCCGCGATTTCATCTACTTTTTCGTCGAGCGCGAAGTGGCCCGCATCGAGCAGATGCACCTCGGCGTCGGGCAGGTCGCGCTGATACGCGGCCCCCGCCGCCGCGACGAACGAACTGTCGTAGCGGCCCCACATCACGAGCGTGCGCGGTCGATGCGCGCGCAGCCATGCCCGCCATGCCGGGTAAGCGGCAACATTGGTGCGGTAGTCGCAAAGCAGCGCGGCCTGGATTTCGGCGTGGCCCGGCAGATTGAAAAACGCGAACTCGTCCGTCCACGTGTCCGGGTTGTAGCGCTCGGGGTTCGGGCTGTCGCCAGCATGGCGAAGCCGCGCGCCTTCGAACGAAACGAACGCCTCGAAGACCTCGGGCTTCGCCGCCGGGTTGGCCCAGTACTCCCGGATCGCCGCCCACTTGCGCCCGAGGCTTTCCTCGTGGCTGTTCGCATTCTGGATTACGAGCGTTTGCAAGCGTTCCGGGCGCGCCAGCATGATGCGAAAGCCCACCGGGTCAAGCCAGCTTCAAGCCGGCACGCCCTCCAACGCACGCCCGGTACGTCCCCACGCCACCGCGACGCCGAGACCGAGCACCGCGAGGCACACGATCGGCACGATCATCGGTCCGAATGCGGTGCCCGTGACCTTGCCCGCGAGCGGCATGAGGTTCTGGCCAAAGAATCCGCCGAGATTGCCGATCGAGTTGATCGCCGCAACGCTCGCCGCCGCCCGCGCGCCGGTGAAGTAGCGCGGCGGCATCGACCAGAAGCACGGGTACAGCAGCGGAATGCACGCGCCGCCGAACACGAGCGCGATGAAACGCAGCGGCGTGGAAGGCAGCAGGAGACTCAGCAGGAAGCCCAGCGTGCCGAGCGCCGCGACGATCGCCATCGCGCGCAGAATGCTTTTCGCGCGGCGCAGCTTCGATGGCAGCCACAGCAGCAGCAATACCGCCAGCGCCCACGGCAGCATGCTCAACAGCCCGTTCACGCTGCTCGACACGCCAAACGACTTCACGAGCGTGGGCAGCCAGTAGGTCACGCCGTAGAGCGACGTCGACATCAGCATATAGGTCGCCGCGAACAGCATCACGCGTGGATCGAGCAGCGCCTTCCAGGGCTGCGCGTGTTCGGCGTGCTCGGGCTTCTCGCGCTCGTGCGCGGCCGCTACGATCTGCTTTTCGCGCTCGTTCAGAAAGCGCGCTTCCTGGTATGACGCCGGCAGCAGCCTGAACACGGCGACGCCGACGAGCACGGCGGGCAGGCCCGTGGCGATGAACACCCACTGCCAGCCGGCGAGGCCCCAAACGCCATTGAGACTCAGCAGCCAGCCGCCCACGAGCGAGCCCAGCATATTCGCGAGCGCGCTGCCCAACGTGAAGATGCCCAGCACGCGCGCGCGATAGCTTTGCGGAAACCACAGCGTGAGGTAGTAGATCACGCCCGGATAGAAGCCGGCTTCGGCCACGCCCAGCGCGAGGCGCAGGCCGCAGAACACCTTCATCGACGTGGTGAAGCCCATCAGCACCGTAATCACGCCCCAGGTGAGCATGATGCGCGCTAGCCACACACGCGCGCCGAAGCGGTGCAGTGCTAGCGTGCTAGGCACTTCGAACAGCAGATAGCCGATGAAGAACAACGACGACGCAAGGCCGAACGCCGTTTCGGTCATGTTGAGGCTGTGCACCATCTGCAGCTTCGCGAAGCCGACGTTTTGGCGGTCGATGAACGAGATCAGAAACATCACGACGAGGATCGGCATGAGGCGGCGCGCGATCTTCGACATGACATCCCGTTCTTCGGCGGACTGTTGATCGACGGTTGTGTCTATATTCACTCTGTTCTCCTACGTTTAATTGTGTCTATGCGTATGTCTAGGACGGACGGAATTCCCCGAGCATCGCCACGAACATGTCGTTCCATGTGCGCGGCTTCGCCTTGATCGTGCCCACCATGTACAGAAAGTCCACGTACTCCATCAACTGCTCGGGCCAGACCGAAAAGCGCGACTCCGGCGCAGAGAGCGTCTGCACTACGTGCTCGCGCGACGCGCCGAAGCCCGACGAATCGACATAGATCTGCGCCGCGGCCGCCTTGTCCTGCGCGATCATCCGGTTCGCCTCGTCGAGCGCGTGAAGGAACGCTCTTGCCAGCACCGGCTCGGTATCGACAAGGCGCTTGGGCGCGAACACCACGTCGAGCGTGAGCGGCCCGAGCACGTCGACCGAATTGACCACGCGGTGGATGCCCGGCTGCTGCAATTCCAGCGTCGAGAATGGCGGCGACGCGAAATGCGCGGTGACGCCACCCTCGCGCCGGATCAGCGACTGCATGGCCTGCGGATGCGGCAGGCCGACGGTGATCGAATCGAGCTGCGCGAAGTGCTGCGGCCCGAGCAGCTTGCTCGCCACCATTTGCAGCACGACGGCCGAAAGCGAGGTGCGAATGCCCGGCACCGCAATGCGGTCGGCGCTCGTGAAGTCGCGCAGCGTCGCGATCTGCGGCCGGTTCGTGTTGAGCGAGAGCGCCGTGGCCGAAAGACCGCTGATGCCGATCACCTCGACGTTCGGTATGCCGCGCGCCCGCGCCCACAGTTCGATGAAGCCGGGCGCGCCCACGGCGGCGAAGTCGAGCGTGCCGGCCATCATGGCGTCGTCTACCGAATTGCCGCCGTCGAGCCTCACCCACTCCACGCTCACGTCCGCGAGCCCCTGGCGGGCCGCATGGCGCTCGAACAGGCGCGCCTTTTCCATCACGAGCAGCGGCAGGTACAGCAGCCCGTAGCCCTTCGAAATGCGCACCGTGCGCGGCGTGGCCCGGACCCAGGCAGGCGCGAGCCCCGCGGCAACGGCAGCCACGCCAAGCCCCGCCGCAACGAGCGCGCGCCGACGCGGTGAAGGCCGCGGCGCCTTCACGCGCATCTTGCCGTCTCCGGTGGTTCGTGTCGTAATCACGTCGCTCTATCTTCCATGGTTCGCGAGATTACCGGGCGAGTCTGAGAAAATGCTGAGAAACACGCAGAGTAGACCTCGGGGAAAACCCGCAATCGCACCCATGAAGATTTTGGCAGGAACCGCATCATGCGCATTCTGGTGGTAGAGGACGACGCGGAAATCGGCGCGGCGGTCCGCAGCCGCCTCACGCGCCTCGGTCACGCGGTGGACCTCGAAGCGAACGGCGCCACGGCGAACAGCCTGCTCAGCGTGGAGCGCTTCGACCTGGTCGTGCTCGACGTGATGCTTCCCGCCATGGACGGCTTCGAGATCCTGCGCCATCTGCGCGCGGCGGGCTCGACCACGCCGGTGCTGCTGCTCACGGCACGCTCGGCCATCGACGACCGCGTGAGCGGCCTCGGCCTCGGCGCCGACGACTACCTCGTCAAGCCGTTCGACTACCGCGAACTCGAAGCGCGCGTGCAGGCGCTCCTGCGCCGCAACAGCGGGCACGCGAACGATGTGGTGAGGCTCGGCGGTCTCGCCATCGACCGCAGCAGCCGGCTGGCCGAACTCGACGGCAAACCGCTTTCGCTCTCGCGCCAGGAGTTCGCGCTGCTCGAAATCCTCGCCAGCCGTCCGCAACGTATCTTCCCAAAGGAAGAACTGCTGAATCAGTTGTTCAGCTACGGCAACGAGCCGACCGCGAACGCGGTCGAACAATACGTCACGCGCCTGCGCAAGAAGCTGCAGGGCAGTTCGGTCGAAATCCGCACGGCGCGCGGCATGGGATATCAAATTGCCGCGCTTTGACTGGTTCCCGAAAACGCTGCTCGGCCGCACGCTGCTCTTCATTGCGCTGGTGGTGGCGTCAGGCGCGGCGGCGCTCGCGGGTATCGCGCGCTATTACGCGGGCGTCGCGTCCGAGCGCGCCTACGACCAGCTGCTTGCGGGCGCAACCATCCAGGTCGCCGAAAACCTCTATGTGCAGGGCGGCGTGCTCGCGCTCAATCCGCCGGTGGCGGCGCTCTCCACGCTCTCGCGCTATGACGTCGTCTACTACAAAGTGGTCGACGCGCGCGGCCTGGTCGTCGCGGGCTATGGCGACCTTCCCGGACCGGCCGATACAACGAGCGCGATGCGCGCGCGCCAGGGTCCGACATTCGCGAACGCGCGCTACCAGGGTGAGCGCGTGCGCACGGCGACCATCGGGCGCTACATGCCGGACGCGCGACCGCCCGGCTGGGCCCTCGTCACGGTCGCGCAGACCACGCACGCGCGCCAGCAGCTCACGAACGACATGAGCCTCAAGGTCTGGACGCTGATTCTGCTGATGAGCGTGCTCGCCATCGGCGCGAGCGGACTGGCGATCCGGCGCGGCCTGCGCCCGCTCGCGCAGATCGAGCAGATCATCGCCGCGCGCGACCCGGCCGACCTGCGGCCCGTGGCGCACGACACGCCAAGCGAAATCAACGCGCTGATCGGCGCCATCAACGGGCTGATCGGCCGGCTCGCTGAGCGCATGACGGCCATGCAGCGCTTTATCGCCGACGCCGCGCACCAGATGCGCACGCCGATCGCGCGGCTGGACGCGCAGATCGAGCTGCTCAGCACCGAGTCCGATCCCGCGCGCCACGCCGCACGGCTCGAAGCGTTGCGGGCCACCTGCTCGGACGTGGGCCGGCTCACCGGCCAGTTGCTCAATCACGCGATGGTGATTCACCGCACCGAAGTGGTCCCGCTGCAGCGCGTGGACCTCGCAAAGCTCGCCAGGGAAGGGCTGGGCCGCACCATTCCGCTCGCCGACGAGCGCGACGTGAAAGTGGCATTCGAGAGCAGCGCGCCGCAAGTCTGGATCGCGGGCGACCCAGTGAGCCTGCAGGAAGCGCTGTCGAATGTGCTGCACAACGCGCTGCTGCACGGCAAGGCCGACGATATCGTCGTCACCGTGAGCGCCTCGCCGGAGGCCGTTACGCTGACCGTGACCGACAACGGACGCGGCATTGCGCGCGAACACTGGGACGCCGCGTTGCGGCCGTTCGAGCGCATCGGCCAAGAAGGCGCGGAGCGCACGACGGGCTCGGGCCTTGGGCTCGCCATCGTGCAGGCGGTGATAAAGGCGCACGGCGGCCGCGTGAACTTTGCGTTTCCCGCCGGGGGTGGCTTTGCCGTGGTGCTGACGTTTCCTCCCGCGGAAGGCGAGCCGCCGCCCGCTACGCCACTGTGAACGCCTCGCGAAAGCGTTGCAGCGCGAGTTCGGCGTCGCCGCTCGCCCAGGCTTCGAGGCCGATCGTGCCGTGATAATCCAGCGCGGCAAGCGCCCGGGCGTACATCAGTGCTCTGAAGGATGCGCCCGCGCATACATGCGCAACGCCAGCCAGCATACCGCCGCGCCGAGGCCGCCCACCACCCCGCCGAAGCTGCCAACCCACGACACGCCAAAGCCGTTGGCAATATGGTTGCCAAGCAGTGCGCCCGCGCCGATCCCCACGTTATAGAGGCCGGAATAGATCGAAACCGCGAGATCCGCGGCTTCGGGCGCGAGCTTGAGCACCCACGCCTGCATGGCAAGGCCGAAGGAAACGATCGCCCCGCCCCACACCAGCGTGTGAACGGACAACGTGACGATGCTCAGCGCGGCGGGAAACAGCACGAGCAGGCACACGCACACCGCGACCACAGCCGCTTGCAGGAACTGCGCCGGATCGCGCGGATAAAGGCGATTGAAGAAAACGGCCGCGGGAATGCCGGCACTGCCGAACAGGATCAGGATATAGGTGATGCGTTGACTGCTTTCGTGGCCCACGGTGTGAATGAAGGGCTCGATGTACGTATACGACGTGAAGTGCGCGGTCACGACGAGTATCGTGAGCAAATAAAGCGAGGCCAGCATCGGCTTTCTGAACAGCACGGGCACGCTGCTGAACGAGCCCGTTTGCTGGCTCGGCAACACGGGCAGCATGATGCGCAACATGAGCAGCGCAACCGCCGCCGCGCCCGCAATGACGAAGAACGTCTGCCGCCAGCCCAGCGTCTCGCCAATCACGCGCCCAAGCGGAATGCCCGCCACCATGGCGATCGAGGAGCCCATGCCGAGCATGGCGAGCGCCCGGCTCTTGTTGCCGGGGGGCGCGAGCCTCACCACCAGCGAGACGGAAATCGACCAGAAGATGGCGTGCGCGAAGGCAATGCCGATCCGGCCCACCATCAGCACCGTAAAGTTCCACGCCACGCCCGTCACGATATGGCTGACGACGAAGAGCGCGAATATCCAGGTCAGCAGCTTGCGGCGTTCGACGTTGCGCGTCATCAGCATCAGGGGCAGCGACGCCACGGCCACCGTCCACGCGTAGATCGTCAGCATGAGGCCGACGTCGGTCGGCTTCATGTGCAGGCTGTCGCCAATGGCGCTCAGCAGCGCGACGGGCACGAATTCGGTCGTGTTGAAGATGAAGGCCGAGAGCGCCAATACGAGCACGCCCCACCAGGAGTGTCCGGACGAGACCGGTTCAGGCGTCGACATACGAGAGATGCGGGAATCGATAAAGGGCGATTATCGCGTATCGCGCGGTATGCGATGCCTGAACCGTGCAGTGCCTCTTCTGGCCCTCGCCGCAACCTGCGCGGGCCGGCCCGCTCATTTCACGGCTGCGGCTGCATGCTTCGGCCGCGCAAGCCGAACGCAAACGCGAGCGCCGCCGAGACGAGCAGCGTCGCGCTGACGAAATACAGCCCCAGCGAATAGTCGCCGCTCAGGTCGCGCAGCCGGCCAATCACCATCGGGCCGATCGTGCCGCCGATGAGGCTGCCCATCGCGTTGATGATCGCAATGCCCGCAGCCGCGGCAGAACCCGAGAGAAACTGCGTGGGCATGCTCCAGAGCGGCGGCTTCGCCGCGTTGATGCCGAAGTTCGCGATCGAAAGCCCAATGATCAGCACAATCGCGTTGGCGGCGTGTCCGGACATCAGCATGCCGATACCGGCCGCGAGACACGCAATCGCAACGTGCAGGCGCCGTTCGTTCGTGCGGTCCGAGTTGCGCGCCCACAGCACCATCGTCACGACCGCGAACAGATTCGGAATCGCGTTCACAAGGCCCAGCTCGAAGTAGCTGAAGCCGAAGCGGTGGATGATCATCGGCGCCCAGATGCCGATGGCATAGAGTCCGGTCGACGTGCCCGCATAGACGAGCGCGAGCAGCAGCACGCGCGGGTCTTTCACCGCGCCCCACACGCTCGACTTGCTCTGCGCCGCCTTCGCTTCGCGTTCGCGCCGCATTTCGCCGCTCAGCCACTCGCGCTCGGTGGGCGCGAGCCACTGCGCGTCCTCGGGCCGGTCAGTCAGATAGAAGTACGAAACGATCCCGAGCAGCACAGTGGGCGCACCCTCGACGAGGAAGAGCCATTGCCAGCCGTGCAGATGCGCCACGCCCTCCAGGCTCATGAGCGCGCCCGAGATCGGCGAACCGATCATGTTCGAGAGCGGCGCGGCGGTCATGAACATTGCCGTGACGAATGCGCGATGGCGCGCGGGAAACCAGAAGCTCAGGTAGAGAATGATGCCGGGAAAGAAACCCGCTTCGGCGAGACCGAGCACGAAGCGCAGCGTATAGAAGCTATAGGGGCCCGTGACAAACGCCGTGGCCGCGGAAAGCAGACCCCATGCCACCATCAGCAGCGCGATCCATCTGCGGGCGCCAACGCGCTGCAGCGCGAGGTTCGACGGCATGCCGGCCGCGATATAGCCGACGAAGAAAATCCCCGCGCCAATGCCGAACATGGCCTGCGTGAGCCCGATGTCATGATTCATCGTGAGCCCGGCGAAGCCGACGTTCACGCGGTTCAGAAAGCTCAGGAAATACAGGACGATGATGAACGGCGTGATGCGTCGTGAGACCTTGCGCACGACGCTGGGCTCCAGCGCGGCGGCGTCCTGCGGATGGACTGCGGCAATGTTCATGGGTGTCTCGGTATGGGGGCGCACTTGCCGCGCCTGGCGGTAAGCGCGCTCCGGTGCCGTTGCGCGCGTCACACGAACGGTCTGGTTATGAATATGGGTTATCCGCGCTGCTGCTGCGCCGGCAGGTCGATGCGGCACCACGGCTGCGCGGCCCAGTGTTTCGCCTCGAACGCGTCGATCGCTTCCTGCTGGCGCAGCGTCATGCCGATCATGTCGAGCCCTTCCACGAGCATCTGCTTCTGGCGCGGCGGGAGCGAGAACGCGTAGCGCTCGCCCGAAGGCGCGATCACGACTTCGTTTTCGACATCGATCGACACGTGCTTGTCGTCGCCGTCCGCGATCTCCGCGACCAGCGCCTCGACCTGTTCCCGCGGCAGCGTGACGAGGAGCAGCCGGTTGTTCGTCGAGTTGAAATAGAAGATCTCGCCATAGCTCGGCGCGATCACGGCTTCGAAACCTGCCTGCTGCAGGCCCCACACGGCGTGTTCGCGGCTCGATCCACAGCCGAAGTTCGAGCCGCCGATCAGCACCTTCGCGCCGCGATACTCGGCGCGATTGAGCACGAACGTCTCCCGCGCGCCGCCATCGGCGTCGAAACGTAAGTCGTACAGCAGCCCGCGCGCGAGTCCCGACTTATCGATGCCGAGCAGAAACTGCTTGGGCATGATCTGGTCGGTATCGAGGTTGTTGACCGGCAGCGGCGCGGCAACGCCCGAGATCATGAACGGCTTAGCCATGTGCAAGCTCCTTGCGAATGTCGACGATGCGGCCCGCTATCGCGGCGGCGGCGGCCATCGCAGGGCTCATCAAATGCGTTTTGCTGTCGCGCCCCTGGCGCCCTTCGAAATTGCGGTTCGTCGTCGACGCACAGCGCTCGCCCGGCGCGAGCACGTCGTCGTTCATCGCGAGACACATCGAGCAGCCCGGCTGGCGCCACTCGAAGCCCGCGTCGATCAGCAGTTGCGCAATGCCTTCGCGCTCGGCCTGGTCGCGCACCATGCCCGAGCCCGGCACGACCATCGCGCGCACGGTCGCGGCCACCTTGCGGCCGAGCACGACCTGAGCGACGGCGCGCAGATCCTCGATGCGTGCGTTCGTGCAGGAGCCGATGAACACGCGGTCGATGGGCGTGCCCTCGATCGGCGCGCCTGCGGCGAGGCCAATGTAATCGAGCGCCTTGTGCAGCGTCGCGGCGTCGAGGCCCGCACCTTCGGCTGCCTCGGGAATGCGGCCGTCCACCGGTACCGCCTGGTCCGGGCTCGTGCCCCATGTCACGTAAGGCGCGACGCGCGCGGCGTCGAAGCGATGCTCGATATCGAACTGGGCATCGTCATCGGTGCGCAGTTTCGACCACGCGTTGCACGCGGCGTCGAGCGTCTGCGCGTCGAGGTCGCGGACCTTGCCGGCCACGTAGTCGAGCGTCGTGCGATCCGGCGCGATCAGCGCGGCGCGCGCGCCCGCCTCCACGGTCATGTTGCAAAGGGTCATGCGCGCCTCCGCGGAAAGCCCGGCGATCGCTGCGCCCGCATATTCGACGGCGTAGCCGCGCGCGCCCTGCGCGCCGATCTTCGCAATGATGTGCAGCACGAGATCCTTTGATGTCGTTCCCGGCGGCAGCGCGCCGTCCACCACGATGCGCATGTCCTTCGCGACGCGATAAACGAGCGTCTGCGTCGCCAATACGTGCTCGACTTCCGAGGTGCCGATGCCGAACCCGAGCGCGCCCAGTGCGCCGTAGGTCGTCGTGTGGCTGTCGCCGCACAGCACGACCATGCCGGGGCGAATCAGACCGATCTCGGGCGCCACCACATGCTCGATGCCCTGTATGGGATCGTGGATATCGAACAGATGAATGCCCTGCTCCACGCAGTTGCGCGTGAAATTCGCCGCCTGCTTCGCGGCATCGACGATCTCGATCGTGCGCGCGGCCACGGGCACCGGCTTGCTGGGAATCACGTGATCGACCACGCCCATCTGCTGGCGCGGGCGGCGCACGCGCAAGCCCTTCTCACGCAGGCCCGCGAATGCTTGCGGGCTCGTGTACTCGTTCATGATGTGCAGATCGGCGTAGAGCAGAACGTGCTCGGCGTCGATGATCGATACGGTGTGCGAATCAACCAGTTTCCGGTAAAGCGTTTGTGAGGACATGATGAAGCCCGACTGAAAAATGACAAACGAGCGAACGGATTAGCGCTGAAGAAACGGCAGCACGCGTTCGAGGAGCAATTGGGGCGCTTCTTCCGCGAGGTAGTGGCCGCACGGCAGCGCCGCGCCGCTCACGCCGGCGTTCCAGCTACGCCACTCGGCCAACGGATCGAAGCACTGGCCCACCGTGCCGTGCGCGCCCCATAGCGCGAGGAACGGGCACGCGATGCGCTTGCCCGCCGCCAGATCCGCGCGGTCGTGTTCGAGGTCGATGGTGATCGACGCCCGATAGTCCTCGCAGATGCCGTGTGCCGTCGCCGGGTCCGAGAGGCAGCGCAGATACTCCGCGTAGGCCTCGGGCGCGAATGGCGCGAGCCCGGCGCTGCGCGCGCCCATGGTCTGCTTCAGATACAGATCGGGGTCGGCGCGGATTAGCGTTTCCGGAAACGGCGCCGGGCGCACGAGAAAGAACCAGTGCCAGTAAGCGCGCGCGAATTCGAACGACGTTTGCTCGTACATCGCTACGGTTGGCGCGACGTCGAGCGTAATGAGCCGCGTGACCGTGTCCGGATGGTCGATCGCCATGCGCGCGGCGACGCGTCCGCCCCGGTCGTGACCCATGACCGCGAACGACGTAAAGCCGAGGCCGCGCATGAGCGCCACCTGATCGAGCGCCATGCGGCGCTTCGCGTAGTTCGCGTGGTCGAGCGTGCCCTGCGGTTTGCCGCTGTCGCCGTAGCCGCGCAGGTCGGCGGCAATCACCGTGAAGTGTTCCGCGAGCGTCGGCGCCACCTTGTGCCAGATGGCGTGGGTCTGCGGATGGCCGTGCAGGAGGAGCAGCGCGGGGCCGCGACCGCCCTTGATGGCGTGAATGCGAACGCCTTCGATGTCTGCCGAAGCGTCTGTGAAACCGTCGAACATGCTTGTCTCCCGAGGTTGCATGCAGTCTAATTGATGCCTTGGGCGATTGGGTTTCCGCAAAAGCAATCCTGTCGTAACTTTCAGGAACGAATCACACAAGCCAACGGGAGCGGCGCGATGGACGCGTTTTCCGATCTGAATCTGTTTGCGCTCGTAGCACGCAACCGCAATCTGGCGGCGGCGGCACGCGAGCTGGGGGTCACGCCGCCCGCCGTGAGCAAGCGGCTCGCGCAACTGGAGCAGCGCCTTGGCGTGCGGCTTGTGAACCGCACCACGCGGCGTCTTTCTCTCACGCCGGAAGGCGAGCTTTATCTCGCGAACGGCTCGCGCATCCTCGACGAACTCTCGGAACTGGAACAACTCGTCACGCGCAGCCGCGGCGAACCGGCCGGGCTGCTGCGCGTGAACGCGTCGTTTGGTTTTGGCCGCACGCATGTCGCGCCAGCGGTGTCCGCCTATGTCGAGCGCTTTCCCTCGATGAAGATTCAGTTGCAGTTGACCGAGCGGCCGCTCAGTCTTCAGGAAGAAGGCTTCGATCTCGGCATCCGCTTCGGCGAGGTGCCCGACGCGCGCATCAACGCGCGTTTGCTGCTGAAGAACCGGCGCGTCGTGTGCGCGTCGCCGGCGTATTTGAAGCGGCACGGCAAGCCATCGGCGCCGCACGATCTCACGCGCCACGCGTGCATCGTCCTGCGCGAAAACGAGTCGGCATACGGCACCTGGCACTTCACGCGGGGCAAGCGCACGGAAACCGTGAAGGTCGACGGCGCGCTGTCGAGCAACGACGGCAGCACCGTGCTGCGCTGGGCACTCGACGGTCGCGGCATCGTCGTGCGCTCGCAGTGGGAAATCGGCGAGCCTGTCGAGCGTGGCGAACTCGTGCCGCTGCTTACGGATTGGGCGCTGCCGAACGCCGATATTCACGCGATCTATCTCGAGCGCAACAAGCTCTCCGCGAAGCTGCGCAGTTTTGTCGAGTTCCTCGGCGACTACCTGCGCGATGCAGTCGGCGTGGAAATCGCCTAGCCGGGCGCGGCGCCGTTGAAGCTCACAAGCCGTCTGCAAACATCCGCGGCGCAGAGCGGATTTCAGGCCGCACAGCTTCGCGGCATCGCTCTGGCGTTCTCTCTATACTGACCCGCGTGCCCCCTGCCTCTTTCCACGACGCGCAGGTGCCGGCACGTTCCACCCGCATCGCCCCTTCCTGGACGCCGCCAAACACCGCCGCGCGAAGCGCGACCGCGCGCGCCAACGCGCCGGCGTCTGCCTGCTTTGTGATGCTGTAAAAGAAACTGGAGAGTTTCCATGAGCACCTTCACCACCCGCGATGGCACGTCGATCTATTACAAGGATTGGGGCAGCGGCAAGCCCGTCGTTTTCTCCCACGGCTGGCCGCTTACCGCCGACGCCTGGGACGCGCAAATGCTCTTTCTCGTGCAAAACGGCTTTCGCACGATCGCGCACGACCGCCGCGGCCACGGCCGCTCCGATCAGCCCGCCAAGGGCAACGACATGGACACCTGGGCCGACGATCTCGCCGACCTGCTCGACAAGCTCGACGTACAGGACGCCACGCTCGTCGGCCACTCCACAGGCGGCGGCGAAGTCGCGCGCTACATCGGCCGCCACGGCACGAAGCGCGTCTCGGGCGCGGTGCTGATCGGCGCGGTGCCGCCCATCATGATCAAGAGCGAGAAGAATCCGGGCGGCCTGCCCAAGGATGTGTTCGACGGCATCCGCAAGGGCGTGATCGACGACCGCTCGCAATTCTTCAAGGACCTGGCCGTGCCGTTCTACGGCTACAACCGCAGCGGTGCGAAGGTCTCGCAGGGCGTGATCGACTCGTTCTGGCAGCAGGGCATGTGGGGCGGCATCCTCGCGCTGCACGACTGCGTGCACGAGTTCTCCGAGGTCGATTACACGGAAGACCTCGAGAAGTTCGACGTGCCCACGCTGATCCTGCACGGCGACGACGACCAGATCGTGCCGATCGACGACGCGGGCAAGCTCTCCGCGAAGATCGTCAAGGACGCGACGCTCAAGATCTATCCGGGCGGCCCGCACGGCATGTGCACGACGATGGCCGGTCAGGTCAACGCCGACCTGCTCGCGTTCCTGAACCGCAAGTAGCGGGGTCGGGCGCGGCGTGCCCGCTTAACGCGCGCACGCCGTGAGCGCCTCCACGTATTGCGCCTGCCACGCCGGGTCTTGCGCGAACGCCGCGAGATCCGCGTGCAGATCGTTGGCGTAGGCGTTCACGCACGCGCGGTTGTTCGCCTCTACGGCGCGTGGCATGACGAGAATCGCCGCCACCACGCCGCCCACCGCCAGCCCGGCGATCGCCACGCCAATCGCCCAACGCCAGGCTTCCTCCCCCGTCCCTTTCAGCGCCGCTTCGTTCATCGCCCTTCTCCTTATTGATTAGCAAGACAATCATTGGATGTTTAGAAAAGGCGCGAACGCCTTACGCGAGTCCCTTGCGGATCTTGCGCATGCCGGTGACCGTCGACTCGAACAGGTCCGGGCCCACTTGCGCACGCAGGCGCCGCGCGACTTCGGCGCTCGCGCCGTTGATCGGGCCGTCGAGCGCCGTGCCGCCCGCCGTGGGAAAGAGTCCCCATTCGCGGCCATCGGCCTCGCCCTGGCGGCGCTCGAGCAAATCCTTCTCGCACAGGTTGTCGACGAGGCGCGTCGCGGTGGGCCGCGCGATGCCGAGCGTCTGCGCGACATCGCTCGCGAGGCACCCGGGCTTTGCCAGCACGACGCGAAGCACGAAGCCTTGCGCGGGCGTGAGGCCGAACGGCGCATAGGCGGCGCTCCACTCGCGCTCCACGAGCCGCGCGAGCGCCGACGAATTGAAGTAAAGGCAATGATCGAACATGAGGGCAATGAGACCATGAATTGATTAGCAAGGCAACCATTATGATGGGCGTCGGCGAGCCTTGCGGGACAAAATTCTTATATAAGACTCCCCGATTCACTTCTCTTTTCACAAGGGTCTTTACCAGCTTGACAGTCAATCAAGGGTGCGATCCATAAAACTTCGGAGCCGTTACCGGATCGCCGGTATCGCCTCGCAAAGCCTTATGCAACGGGGCTCCGTCGCGGAAACGTTTTCAGCGCACGGCCCGCCGATCAAGGCAAACGCACCGACATTCTGGTCAATTAACATTGCGCAAGCGCGTTCCACGATATGAAATATAGGCACGCTTGCCCCCCGGCCCGCTGCAAATTCAGGCAAAATCCAGGTGTTTCGCCGACTGCGCGCAGCCGGTGGTGTTATCACCCCGTTTTTGAACCCCGCCAAGAAGCCGATGAGTACCCAGCAACCCACCATCATCTATACCCTGACCGATGAAGCGCCGCTGCTCGCCACCAGCGCGTTTCTGCCGATCATCCGCACCTTCGCTGCGCCGGCCGGCGTGAACGTCGAGACCAGCGATATCTCCGTTGCGGGCCGTATCCTCGGCGAGTTCCCGGAATTCCTCACGGAAGAACAGCGCGTGCCGGACAATCTGGCCGAACTGGGCCGTCTCACGCAGTTGCCGGAAACGAACATCATCAAGCTGCCGAACATCAGCGCATCGGTGCCGCAGCTCGTCGCCGCGATCAAGGAACTCCAGGGCAAGGGCTACAAGGTCCCTGATTTCCCCGAAGATCCGAAGACCGACGAAGAAAAGGCTATCCAGAAGCGCTATTCGAAGTGCCTCGGTTCGGCCGTGAACCCGGTGCTGCGCGAAGGCAACTCGGACCGCCGCGCACCGCTCGCGGTCAAGAACTACGCAAAGAAGCACCCGCACAGCATGGGCGAGTGGAGCATGGCTTCGCGCACCCACGTCGCGCACATGAAGCACGGCGACTTCTACCACGGTGAAAAGTCGATCACGAACGACAAGGACCGCGAAGTCCGCATGGAGCTCGTGACGAAGGCCGGCGAAACCATCGTGCTCAAGCCGAAGGTCAAGCTGCAAGCCGGCGAAATCGTCGACAGCATGTTCATGAGCAAGAAGCACCTGCTGGCCTTCTACGAAGACCAGATGGAAGACGCGCGCAAGACCGGCGTCATGCTCTCGCTGCACGTGAAGGCGACCATGATGAAGGTTTCGCACCCCATCGTGTTCGGCCACGCCGTGCGCACGTTCTACAAGGACGCGTTCGCCAAGCACGCCAAGCTGTTCGAAGAACTCGGCGTGAACGTGAACAACGGCCTCGTCGATCTCTACACGAAGCTCGAAAAGCTGCCGGAATCGCAGCGCGAAGAAGTCATCCGCGACATGCACGCATGCCACGAGCACCGTCCGGCGCTCGCCATGGTCGACTCGGCCAAGGGCATCTCGAACCTGCACGCACCGAACGACGTGATCGTCGACGCGTCGATGCCGGCCATGATCCGCGCAGGCGGCAAGATGTGGGGCGCCGACGGCCGCCCGGCCGACACGAAGTGCCTGATTCCGGAAAGCACGTTCGCGCGCATCTACCAGGAAATCATCAACTTCTGCAAGACCAACGGCGCATTCGACCCGCGCACGATGGGCACGGTGCCGAACGTCGGCCTGATGGCGCAGAAGGCTGAAGAGTACGGTTCGCACGACAAGACGTTCGAGATCACGCAGGACGGCACGGCGCGCATCGTCGACAACGCCTCGGGCGAAGTGCTCGAAGCGCTGACGCAGCCAGTCGAGCAAGGCGACATCTGGCGTATGTGCCTCGTGAAGGACGAGCCGATCCGCGACTGGGTCAAGCTCGCCGTCACGCGCGCGAAGAACTCGGACACGCCGGCCGTGTTCTGGCTCGACCCGTACCGTCCGCATGAAAACGAAGTGATCAAGAAGGTCGAAACGTACCTGAAGGATTACGACACGAACGGCCTCGACATCCAGATCATGTCGCAAGTCCGCGCCATGCGTTACACGCTCGAGCGTGTGATCCGCGGCCTGGACACGATCTCGGTCACCGGCAACATTCTGCGCGACTACCTGACCGACCTGTTCCCGATCATGGAACTGGGCACCTCCGCGAAGATGCTCTCGATCGTTCCGCTGATGGCCGGCGGCGGCATGTACGAAACGGGCGCCGGCGGCTCGGCGCCGAAACACGTGCAGCAGCTGGTGCAGGAAGACCACCTGCGTTGGGACTCGCTCGGCGAATTCCTCGCGCTGGCCGTTTCGCTGGAAGACCTCGGCATCAAGACGAACAACGCGCGCGCCAAGCTGCTCGCGAAGACGCTCGACGCCGCCACCGGCAAGCTGCTCGACAACAACAAGGGCCCGTCGCCGAAGACCGGCGAGTTGGACAACCGCGGCAGCCAGTTCTATCTCTCGATGTTCTGGGCGCAAGAGCTGGCCGCACAGAAGGACGACGCGGAACTCGCGGCACACTTCGCGCCGCTGGCGAAGGCATTGGCCGAGAACGAGCAGAAGATCGTGGGCGAGCTGGCCGCGGTTCAGGGCAAGCCGGTCGATATCGGCGGCTACTACAAGCCGGACTTCGCGAAGCTCGCTGAAGTCATGCGCCCGAGCGCGACGTTCAACGCCGCACTCGCAGCCGCTGCGAAGTAACTGATGGAACCCGCCCCCGTGCGTTGCGCGGGGGACGTGCACCATAAAAAAATCGAGCCTCCCATGGGAGGCTCGATTTTTTTGCCCTGATGATTGTGACGGCCGATATCAGGCGGCGAGTTTTTGCTCAACCGGTCGATCGTCCTGCGTCGGATCGCACTGCTCGAGGGCAATGCCCGGTTCCAGGTTACAACGATCGGTTGCCAGAGCCACAGCAAGATCCAGAAGATGCTTGCCCGAATCCGCATGACCCAGATGAGGCGGCATGACCTCTTCAATCCCGTCCGTGTCGATGGCCCGAGGGATCTGCGCGAGTAAATCTGCAATCAGCGTCTGTCGCCTGCGGAAGGCAGCACGCCGGTTCGACGGCACCTCGCTGACGTCGCGGTGATGCAGACGAAGCGGCAGCACATACCGCCCATTGCGTTCGACGCCACCCAGTTCCTGCCAGAAACCATCGTAGTCCGCGTGTATCTGAGCCCGCCTGGAATCGGAGACGTGCGTCTTCTTCGTCACGCCGGTCAGCATGTCCACCCCTGCCATCCTGGACAATACGCAGACCGCCTCCATGACAGCAGCCTTGGGCCGCAATCCATGGCATGCACGCGTCGCCTCGCGCACCCGCTCCCTGGCCGCGCCGGATGGCCCTTGCAGGCCGCCGATTAGCGCCCCGATTTTCCCCGATTCGGCGTGCCACTCGAAACTGATTGTCGCCCACGCAAGATCGACGTGCTCGATAACGTCGCGCCAGGCGACGGTCAGCAATCCTTCGCGCCAACAGCGTACCGGCTCGCTCACGACGATGGCATACCTTCCGCTCAATGCCAAAGTCACGTCTTCCGAATTCAGATAGAGACTGCGCACCAATGCGTCGCCGAAGCGTTCCCGCACGACTCGAAAATGTCCGCACAGTAACTCGGCACGCGCGTAGGCACGCATGTCCGTCTGGACGAAGCGGCGAAAGGGACGTTCAAGATAGCGGCGGTTACGGACAACAATATCGGCAAGCAGGGAGTTTGCCGCCAATGCACTCAACCAGATGTGTGCTGCAAACGGATGAAGCAGTGCGTACATAAGCACGCGCCCCCTCCGAAACAGGGCACCGGGAGTTCTCCCAGGAATAACCCTCGCCAGCAAGCGGAAAATCTCGGAAATCGATGTCATTGACCGCGATCCGTTTTCATGAATGACCCAAACGCGGAGGCAACCGATGCAGCCGTGACGGCGCTGCAATTTGCGCCCGATGACGATCCGAATGCTCGAGGGTTGAATATGCCGCACAAATACGTCGCAATCCTTATAAACGATTGCCTCTCGCCGATCTTCGATACACGCGACGTCACGGACCAGTCGTTCGGTCAGCCGATGCGAACGCTCTTGCGAGGATTCGACCAGCCATCGAGGTCATGAAACATATCACAGTATTACGGACTATTACAGGATTTTTCAAATGAGGGCTATATCGTTACATTTTCGTAAACGTTATGAAACCTCCAGGCAAACGTACGGTCCAGTCAAGGCTTGGCCGAACCCCGCCGCCCCTGCCTCATTTCCCGCGAATCCGTGATGCACCAGCCCAAAAAAAGCCGCTCCGAGGAGCGGCTTTTATGCTGATCTGCCGATCAACGGGCGCGAAGCCCGCAATCTCAATCGTCCAGCAGCGAGAGATCGCGCACGGCGCCTTTGTCTGCCGACATCACGAGCTTGGCGTAGGCCTTCAGAGCCGCCGACACCTTGCGCGGACGTGCCTTCGCCGGCTTCCAGCCACGGGCGTTCTGCTCTTCGCGGCGGCGCGCAAGTTCCTCGTCCGGGACCAGCACGTTGATCGTGCGGTTCGGAATGTCGATGCGGATCTTGTCGCCGTCGCGCACGAGGCCGATTGCGCCGCCCGCCGCCGCTTCCGGCGAGCAGTGGCCGATCGAGAGGCCCGAGGTGCCCCCCGAGAAGCGGCCGTCGGTCAGCAGCGCGCACGCCTTGCCGAGGCCCTTCGATTTGATGTAGCTCGTCGGGTAGAGCATTTCCTGCATGCCGGGGCCGCCCTTCGGGCCTTCATAGCGCACGATCACCACGTCGCCGGCCTTGACCTTGTCGGCGAGGATGTTCTCCACCGCTTCGTCCTGCGATTCCGTTACGTGCGCCGTGCCTTCGAACACGAGGATGCTGTCGTCCACGCCTGCGGTCTTCACCACGCAGCCGTCGAGCGCGATGTTGCCGGTCAGCACGGCGAGGCCGCCTTCCTTCGAGAACGCGTGCTCATACGAGCGGATGCAGCCTTCGGCGCGGTCCGAGTCGAGGCTCGGCCAGCGCGTGTTCTGGCTGAACGCAACCTGGCTGGGAACGCCAGCCGGGCCGGCCATGTAGAACGTCTTGACCGCTTCGTCCTGCGTGCGGGTGATGTCCCACTGCGCGAGCGCGTCGCCGAGCGTCGGCGTGTGCACGGTCGGCACGTCGGTGTGCAGCTTGCCGGCACGCTCCAGTTCACCCAGGATCGCCATGATGCCGCCGGCGCGGTGTACGTCTTCGATGTGGTACTTATTCGTGTTCGGCGCGACCTTGCACAGCTGCGGCACGACGCGCGAAAGACGGTCGATGTCGGTCATGCCGAACTCGATGCCCGCTTCCTGCGCAATGGCCAGCAGGTGGAGGATGGTGTTGGTCGAGCCGCCCATGGCGATGTCGAGCGTCATGGCGTTTTCGAACGCCTTGAAGCCCACCGAGCGCGGCAGCACGCGCTCGTCTTCCTGCTCGTAGTACTGGCGCGCGAGTTCGACGATGCGGCGGCCGGCGCGCTTAAAGAGTTGTTCACGGTCCGCGTGCGTGGCGACCACGGTGCCGTTGCCCGGCAGCGAGAGGCCCAGCGCCTCGGTCAGGCAGTTCATGGAGTTGGCCGTGAACATGCCCGAGCACGAACCGCAGGTCGGGCAGGCGGAGCGTTCGACTTCGGCCACTTCGGCATCGGAGTACTTGGTGTCCGCCGCGATCACCATGGCGTCGATCAGGTCGAGCTTCTTGACCTCGATAGCCTTCGTGACCGGGTTCGCAAGGCGCGTCTTGCCCGCTTCCATCGGGCCGCCCGAGACGAAGATCACGGGGATGTTCAGGCGCATGGCGGCCATGAGCATGCCCGGGGTGATCTTGTCGCAGTTCGAGATGCAGACCATGGCGTCGGCGCAGTGCGCGTTGACCATGTATTCGACCGAATCCGCGATGATGTCGCGGCTCGGCAGCGAATACAGCATGCCGTCGTGGCCCATGGCGATGCCGTCATCGACGGCGATCGTGTTGAATTCCTTGGCCACGCCGCCCGCGGCTTCGATTTCGCGCGCAACGAGCTGGCCGAGGTCTTTCAGGTGCACGTGGCCGGGCACGAACTGGGTGAACGAGTTGACGACCGCGATGATCGGCTTGGCAAAGTCTTCGTCTTTCATGCCGGTGGCGCGCCAAAGGGAGCGCGCACCTGCCATGTTGCGGCCGGCGGTGGAAGTTTTGGAACGGTATGCGGGCATTGTGGCTGTAGGAGAAAAATCGCAGAAAGGAAGCGGGCCACGGGAATAAAGGCCCCACGCACGCCCTTGCGAACAACCTCTTGAGCTGCGCTCTGGGCAAAGCTTGCGATTATCCCACACGCATGGGCGCCCCGCTGGATCGGCCGGCGGCGGTCGTGGCGGGCGGGCAGTACGCCCAGAGAAGCATCGGCCGTTTTCTCAGGGTTGCCGAACCTTGCCGAATCCACACGCCTGCACCACTATTCTGCGTCAGACCCGCGTGACGGAGAGAACCCATGTCCCTGCAGAACATCAAGCACGTCGTTGTCGTGATGTTCGAAAACCGTTCGTTCGACACAATGCTTGGCGGCTTGTACACGAACGGCAGCAGCCCCACGCATTTCCTGCCCGCCGCCAGCGCGGAACAGCCATTCGACGGGCTCAAGGCGGGCCTGAGCAACCCGACGAAGGCGGGCGGCACCATCGCCGCAACCACGCCGGCCACCACGGCCACGCTGCCCGACCCCGATCCGCAGGAGACGTTCGCAAACGTGCGCATGCAACTGCTCGGCAACGCGGCAGGCGCAACGCCCATGTCCGGCTTCGTACAAGACTACGAAACAACTGCGACGACGGACGCAAGCCAGGTCATGCAGTGCCACAGCCCCGAGCAACTGAAGGTGCTTTCGACACTCGCGCGCGAATACGCCGTCTGCGACGCCTGGTTCGCCCCCGTGCCGAGCCAGACCTGGCCGAACCGCGCCTTCGCCCACGCGGGCACGTCGAACGGCCACGTCGACAACGGCGCGCCGCCGGACCCGTTCGACTGGCAAGTGCGCACTATCTTCAACGTGCTGGGCGACATGGACGCGAGCTGGGCCGTGTACAGCGCTGCGCTCGTCGCGCCCTCGCTCACGCTCACGATGTTCCCGACGTTATGGGATGCGAAATATAAGGCGAACTTCCAGCGCTTCAGCAACTTCGTCTCTGCCTGCCAGAGCAACACGCTGCCACAGTATTCGTTCATCGAGCCACGTTTTCTGCTCGATCCCAACGACCAGCACCCGCCACACGATGTCTATGCGGGCGAGAGCTTTCTCTACGACATCTGGCACGCGTTGAGCACATCGCCCGCATGGCCCGAAACGCTGCTCGTGATCACCTACGACGAGCACGGCGGCACCTACGACCACGTGCTGCCGCCCGCCAGCGCCGTGGCGCCCGATGCCGCGAGCAATCCCGGCGACCAGAACTTCGCCTTCGACAGTTTTGGTGTGCGCGTGCCGGCGGTCGTGGTGTCGCCGTATATCGCGCCGGGCACCGTGTTCCGCTCACCCGGCGCCACACCCTACGATCACACGTCGATTCTCGCCACACTGCGCGACTGGCTCGGCATCGCGCCCGCCGACATGCTCGCGAGCCGGCGCGTCGCGGCCGCGCCCACGCTCGCTGCGTTGCTCACGCTGGACACGCCGCGCACCGAACTGCCGGCTATCGCCGCGCCGCCCGCTTCCGGATTCATCGCCACCAATCTCGCCCGCCCGCTCAACGACCTGCAAAAGAGTCTCGTGAGCGGCACGGCGCGGCGCTCGGGGCTCGACCCCGCAGCCACGCTCGGGACGATGCCGACCCGTCAGCACGCGGTGGACTTCTTCCACAACCTGCTTTCGTCCGACCAACCCTGAGCCGACCAAAAAATCACCGGGCAGGCAAGGCCGCCTCAGGCTTCGCCCAGCCCTTCCTGCGAAATCAACGCGAGCAGCACGTCCGAAAACGCGTTGGCGGCGAGCGTGCTCGATGCGCGCCGCCGCTTGAGCAGCGCGACGGTGCGCTGTGGCAACGCCGGCGTGACGGGCAGCGTGACGAGCCCGCGATGCTCGCGCAGCACCGCCGAAGGCAGCAGCGTGGCGAGCGTGCCGTCCTTCACGAGCTTGAGCACGGTGCCCGCCGAATTGGCTTGCAGCATCACGCGCGGAATCAACTGGTGCGCGCGGAAATAGGCATCGGCGAAGCGTCGCACCACGAAGTCGGGGCTCAATAGCGCAAGCGGCATCGTCCCCAGCTGCTCCGCCGTCACCTCCGCGCGGCGGCGCGCCAGCGGATGGCGCGTGGCCACGAGCAGCGCCATGTGCTCGGCGAAGAGCGGACGCACTTCGATTTCGTCGGAGCGCACATCCGTGAAGCCGATGCCGAGATCGAGTTCGTCGCGCTCGAGTCCGCCTTCGATATCTTCGAGCGGGCGCTCGCTCACCTCGAGCGCGATAGCCGGGTGCGCTTCGCGAAAGCCGCGCAGCGCCGGGCCGATCAGATATTCCGCGAAGGTCGGGGTATAGGCGAGCCGCAGCAGACCGCGCGTGAGGTCGCGCACCTCGTTGAGCGCGCGCTTGCCGGCGTCGAGATGCGCGAGCGCCTGGCGCGCGTGTTCGATGTACACGCGCCCGAATTCGGTGAGGCTGATGGCGCGGCCGCTGCGGTCGAACAGCGCGCCGCCGAGATCGTTTTCCAGCTGGCGGATCTGCTGTGAGAGCGCCGGCTGCGAGACGTGCAGCACTTCGGCTGCGCGCGTGAAATTCTTCAACTCCGCTACGGTGAGCACGTAGCGTATCGAGCGAAGCATCAAGATGGCTGCCTCCCGAATATCTCCGGTTTTATTCATAAGGCGCGCTTATCGTGACGATCCGAATATCGTCTTGGACGTGGACGCGCGCCCTGCGCAAAATGGATTGCGATGGCGGCAATGCGGTGCGCGGTACGCGCGGCATCGGCCGCCGGACTCCATTCTACCGGGGGGCAAACGGATGTTCGAGTCGATCTCGATGAGCGTGGTAGCGGTGTTCGCAGGCTCGTGCCTGACGTTTCTCATCGCCATCCTGCTGCCGGAACCCGTCGCGGCCAAAGGCGCCCGGGGCGGCCTGTATGCCGGGCTCGGCAAAGAAGATGAAAGCGTCGCGCGCACGGACCAGGCGCGTACGCGCCGCTTTCGCGCGCTGCAAACGTGGCGCGCAGGCGGCCGTGCAGAGCCACACCGAAGCCGCGCCGCGCCCCTTCAATAGACGTCGCGCAGGTAGCGCTTGTCCCGTCCGAGCGCACTGACGTAGTCGTGTGCGGCCTCGGCGCTCATGCCGCCATGGCCCGCCACCACCTCCCTGAGCGCCGCATCCACGTCCTTCGCCATGCGGCTCGCATCGCCGCACACGTAGAGGTGCGCCCCTTCCTGCAGCCACGCCCATAGCTGCGCGCCCTGTTCCCGCATGCGGTCCTGCACATAGACCTTATCGCTCTGGTCGCGCGAAAACGCGAGGTCGAGCCGGTCGAGGTGGCCGTCCTTACGCATTTGCTCCAGTTCGTCGCGGTAGTAGAAGTCGGTGGCCGCGTGCTGCTCGCCGAAGAAAAGCCAGTTGCGGCCCGTGTCGCCGCGCGCCTGCCGCTCGTGCAGGAAGGCGCGGAAGGGAGCGACGCCCGTGCCGGGACCGACCATGATCATCGGCGCGTCGCCATTGCGCGGCGGCCGGAAATGCGTGCTCTTCTGCACGAACACCGGGACGCTGCCCTCCTGCGCACGGTCGGCGAGGAAGGTCGAGGCCACGCCTTTGCGCTCGCGGCGGCCGTTGTTGTAGCGCACGGCCGAAACGGTCAGATGCACTTCGCCCGCATGGGCCTTCGGGCTCGACGAAATCGAATAGAGCCGCGGCTGCAGGCGCTTGAGCATGCCGAGCAGTTCCGGCGCGCTCATGTCGACGGGATATTCGTGGAGCACATCGGCGAACTGCTGGCCCCAGAGCCAGTTGCGCAGATCGCCCTTGCGTGTTTCGTCGAGCATCTCGGCGAGACCCCGTGAGCGCGTGCGGGACGCAATGAACGCGAGCGCATCGGGGTTCGGGCGCGCGATCTCGTAGTGCTTGCCAAGCGCCTCGCCAAGGCGCATCTCGCCGTGGCCACTCACGGCGACCGGCGTGTCGGCGGCGAGGCGCGTGAGGTCAAGCAACTCGTCGACGAGCGCGGGACAGTTGGTGGGCCAGACGCCGAGCGCATCGCCCGCCTCATAGTCGAGGCCCGCCTCACCCGTTGCCAGCGAGAAGTAGCGCGTGTCCTTCGTCGCGCCCTTCATATTCAAACGCACGTTCTTCAGCAGCTTCGAGGCGGCTGGACGCGCCTTCGTCGCCGCGCAGCCGGGCAGCACCTCGGGAAACGAACCGTCGGCGGGCACCGCGTGCAGCGCCGCATCCTCCTGCTTGATGCGCACGACAATGCGCTCGAGCCATGCGTCGGCAGTGCTCTGGTATTCGCTGTCGCAATCCACGCGCTCCATGAGGCGCGTGGCGCCCAGCGCTTCGAGGCGCGCGTCGAGCTTGCGCCCGTGGCCGCAGAACGCGTCGTAGTTGCGGTCGCCGAAGGCGAGCACGGCGAAGCGCAGCGAGGCGAGGCGCGGCGCGTTTTCTGCCGCGAGCGCGCCCCAGAAGGCTTCGCCGTTGTCGGGCGCGTCGCCGTCGCCGAACGTGCTCGTCATCAGGAGGACGTATTGCGCCGTGGCGAGGTTCGCGAGCGGGTAATCCGTCATGCAGGCCGTGCGAATCTCGAAGCCCGACTCCATCAGTTGCGTTGCGTATTGCTCGACGAGCGATTCGACGTTGCCAGTTTGCGAGGCCCACAGCAGCACGACCTTGGGGCGCGTGTGGGCGATGCGCACGCCATGCGGCTTTTCTTCGGGCGCGCCCGGCGCGGTGAGCACAGTCGTACGAGCGACGGGCTCGCCGCGGCTGAACAGGCCCGCCAGCAGGCCGTCCAGCCATACGCGCGTGTCGGCGGGAAACGGCGCGTGCACGGGCAGCATCGGCACGCCGACGGGCTCGGCCGCCCGCAACGAGCGCAGGCCGCCGACAAAGCCCGCGAGATACTGGCGTTGCGCGTCGCCCAGTTGCGGCGCGGCGACGTCGTCGAGACCGAGTAGCGTCGAAAAGGCATCGATACGGGACATGTCGAGTTCCTGAGACGGGTTGACGGCTTGCGCCGCGCTGGCGTGTTCAGCAGACGCAACGGCGGCATCGGCGGCGTCCGGTACGCGCGTGGTCTCGAGCGGCGCGGCTTGCGGGCCGACGCGCGTGAGCGCGACCGCGCAGAATTTCAATTCGGGCTGCTGGGAAATCGGGTCGATCGCGTCGCTCGTGACTGCGTTTACGCAAAGCTCCTCGCCATACACGTCGTTCCAGTGCATGGGCGCGAAGCAGTTGCCGGGCCGCACCCGCTCGGTCACCACGGCGGGCAGCACCACGCGGCCGCGGCGCGAGCGCACTTCCACGCGATCCTTCGCGGCAATGCCGAGCGCGGCGGCATCCTCGGGATGAATCTCGACGAAGGGGCCCGGGTTGAGCTTGTTGAGCATCGGCACCTTGCCGGTCTTCGTCATGGTGTGCCACTGGTGCTGCAGGCGACCTGTGTTGAACACGACCGGGAACGTGCCATCGGGCAACTCGGCAGGGGCAACATGCGGACGCGCGAAGAACATGCCCTTGCCGTGCGGCGTGGCGAAAGCGATGCGGGGGCGCGTGCCGTCGGCGTTTTCCTTGAGCGTCTGGCTCATGCCGTCGTTCACATAGCGCAGCGGGTTGCGGTCGCTCGCGGGATCCGGTGCGATGGGCCATTGCAGCGGCGTTTCGCGCAGCTTCTCGTAGCTCGCGCCGCGCAGGTCGTAGCCCGTCTTCGGGTTCGCGAAGCGCGTGATTTCGTCGAACACCTCGGCGGCGCTCGCGTAGCTGAACGCCTGCGCAAAACCCATCTCGCAGGCCACGCGCGCGATGATCTGCCAGTCGGGCAGCGCCTCGCCCGGCGGCTCGACGGCCTGCTGCATGAGCGTCATGTTGCGCTCGGAGTTGATCATCACGCCCTCGGCCTCGGCCCAGAGCGCGCCGGGTAGCAGCACGTCGGCGTACTGATTCGTTTCGGTGTCCAGAAAAGCGTCCTGGGCGATCACCAGTTCGGCGGCCTTCAGGCCCGCCACCACCGTTTGCCGGTTCGCGACGCTCGCCACCGGGTTCGTGCAGATGATCCAGCACGCCTTGATCTCGCCCGCCGCCATGCGCGAGAACATGTCGATGGTGCCGCCATCCACTTTCACGGGCAGCGTGCCGGGCGCGACACCCCAAGCCGCTTCCACGAACGCGCGGTCGTCTTCCGCAAGCACCGTGCGCTGACCGGGCAAGCCGGGCCCCATGTAGCCCATCTCGCGCCCGCCCATTGCGTTGGGCTGCCCCGTGAGCGAGAACGGTCCGCTGCCGGGACGGCAAATCTTGCCCGTCGCGAGATGCAGGTTGCAGATCGCGTTCGTGCTCCACGTGCCATGCGTGCTCTGGTTCAGGCCCATGGTCCAGCAGCTCATCCACTCGGGCGCCTCGCCTATCATCTGCGCGGCGCGGCGAATGTCGTCGACGGCGAGACCTGTGATTTCGGCGACCTTTTCCGGCGTGTAGTCGTCGAGGAACGCGGGCATCGCGTCCCATCCATCGGTGTGCTGTGCAATGAAGTCCGCATCGGTGTGGCCGTTCTTGTGCAACAGGTGCAGCAGGCCATTGAGCAACGCGAGATCGGTGCCCGGCGCGATCGGCAGGAACAGCGACGCCTTCTCGGCGGTCGCCGTGCGGCGCGGGTCCACGACGATGAGTTTCGCGCCCGCCTTCACGCGGTCCATCATGCGCAGGAACAGGATCGGATGGCAGTCCGCCATGTTTGCACCGATCACGAAGAAGAGGTCTGCGCGGTCGAAGTCCTGATACGAACCCGGCGGCCCGTCCGCGCCGAGCGAGAGCTTGTAGCCGCTGCCCGCGCTCGCCATGCACAGGCGCGAGTTCGACTCGATGTTGTTGGTGCGCACGAAGCCCTTGGCGAGCTTGTTCACGAGGTACTGCGCCTCGATCGACATCTGCCCGGAAACGTAGAACGAGAGCGCGTCGGGGCCGTGCGCGTCGAGCGTCGAGCGCAGGCGGCGCGCCGTATCGGCGATCGCCTGCGCGAGCGGCAGCGGCACCGGGTCCTCGTCGCGCGCGTGGCGTACGAAGGCGCGCTCGAGGCGCCCCGACTTGCGCAGCGCCACGTGCGCCGACGAACCCTTCGTGCAGAGGCGGCCGAAGTTGGCCGGATGCTCGGCGTCGCCGGAGATCTTCGCGACCTGGCCGTCCTCGACGTGCAGGATCATCCCGCAGCCTACGCCGCAGTACGGGCAAACGCTCTTTACGCTCTCGCTGCTCATGCGGTCGATCGATATCAGCTAGAAACAGATTCGGGGCGCACGGCGCATCCTGCGCGCCGCGCGTTTGTCACTACCTTTGTCACTTCGATCGGCATGTCAGGCGGCAATCCAAACCTGACCGTTTTCCACGCGTGCGGGGAACGCGTTGACCGAATGCTGCGGCGCTTCGATGCACTCGCCGGTGGACAGATCGAAGTGATGCTTGTAGATGGGCGAGGCCACCACGATGCGCTCGCCGAAGCTGCCCACGAGCCCGCGCGAGAGCACCGCTGCGTGCGAGTTCGGATCGTAGTTGCCGATGGCGTACACGCGCGCGTCGCCGTCGTCGACATGGAACACGGCGACCTGTTCGCCCTTCACGAGCGCGCACACGCCGGTGTTCGGCACGATGTCGTTGAGCGTGCAGACGGGAACCCAGTTGCCTTGACTATGTTCGTTGCTCATTTCGTACTCCTCGGTTCGATGAATGGGAATCAGACGGTTTCGACGACGACGGGAATGCCGGACAGCGCCTCATGTCGCTTGAATTGCGGCGCCGCCTGCGGGACCTGCGTGCGCTCCTCGGGCGTAGCCGGGCGAATCTGGCCGCGCTCTTCAATGAAGGTGACGTGCTGGTCACCGGCATCGCTATTGACGAAGTGACGGAAGCGGCGGCGCGTTTCAGGATCGGTTACGGCCTTCTTCCACTCGCATTCGTAGGTGTCCACCACGAGCTGCATTTCCGCTTCGAGTTCGGCGCCGAGGCCCAGCTTGTCGTGCACGACCACGTCGATCAGATAGTCGAGGCCGCCTTCGAGGTTGTCGCGCCACACGCTCGTGCGCTGCAGACGGTCGGCCGTGCGCACGTAGAACATGAGGAAACGATCGACGTAGCGCACCAGCGTGGCCTGATCGAGATCGGCAGCGAGCAGTTCCGCATGGCGAGGCTTCATGCCGCCGTTGCCGCACACGTAGAGGTTCCAGCCCTTCTCGGTGGCGATGATGCCGACATCCTTGCCTTGCGCCTCCGCGCATTCACGCGTGCAGCCCGAGACACCGAACTTGATCTTGTGCGGCGCGCGCAGACCCTTGTAGCGGTTCTCGAGTTCGATCGCGAAGCCCACCGAGTCGCCCACGCCGTAGCGGCACCACGTCGAGCCCACGCACGATTTCACGGTGCGCAGCGCCTTGCCGTATGCGTGCCCCGATTCGAAGCCAGCGGCGATCAGCTCCTCCCAGACGAAAGGCAGCTGCTCGACGCGCGCACCAAAGAGGTCCACGCGCTGGCCTCCCGTGATCTTCGTGTAAAGGCCGTACTTCTTCGCCACCTGCCCCACGGCGATGAGGCCGTCCGGGGTGACCTCGCCGCCCGGCATGCGCGGCACCACCGAATACGTGCCGTCGCGCTGAATGTTGGCGAGGTAGTAGTCGTTCGAATCCTGCAGGCTCGCGTGCTCCTTCTTCAGCACGAATTCGTTCCAGCAGGACGCCAGAATCCCGCCCACGGCCGGCTTGCAGATATCGCAGCCCAGCCCCTTGCCGTGCTTCGCGAGCAGTTCGCCGAAGGTCTTGACGCCCTCCACGCGCACGATGTGATACAGCTCCTGGCGCGAGTAATGGAAGTGCTCGCAAAGGTGATTGTTGACGGCGAGCCCCTGGCGCTTCATCTCCGACTTCATGACCTGAGTGACGAGCGGCACGCAGCCGCCGCACGACGTGCCGGCGTTGCACGCCCCCTTCACCGCGGCGATGGTCGTCGCACCGTCGCGCACGGCCGCACAAATTTCGGCCTTCGAAACGTTGTTGCACGAGCAGATCTGTGCGGCGTCGGGCAGCGCTTCCACGCCGATCGCGGGCTTGGCCTTGCCGTCGGCCTGCGGCAGGATCATGAATTCGGGCGACTCGGGCAGATCGATGCCGTTGAGCATCATCTGCAGCAGCGTGCCGTATTCGCTCGCGTCGCCCACCATCACCGCACCGAGCAGCTTCTTGCCGCAATCGGACACCACGATCTTCTTGTAGACCTGGCGGCGCTCGTCGGCGTAGCGGTACGAACGGCTGCCGGGGGTCTTGCCGTGCGCGTCGCCGATGCTCGCCACGTCCACACCCATCAGCTTGAGCTTGGTGCTCATGTCGGCGCCCGCGAAGCTCGACGCCTCGCCCGCCAACGCCCTGGCGGCGATGCGCGCCATGTCGTAACCGGGGGCGACGAGGCCGAAGATCTGGCCTTGCCAGAGCGCGCATTCGCCGATGGCGTAGATGTTCGCGTCGCTCGTGCGGCACTGGCCGTCGATCACGATGCCGCCGCGCGCGCCGACTTCGAGGCCGCAGGCGCGGGCAATTTCGTCGCGCGGGCGAATGCCGGCCGAGAACACGATCATGTCGGCGTCGAGGTGCGTGCCGTCGGCGAACTGCATGCGGTTGGCGGCCGTTGCGCCGTCCACCGTTTTACCGTCCACGATCGCCAGCGTGTTCTTCTGCGTGTGCACGCTCACGCCGAGTTCTTCGATCTTGCCGCGCAGCATGCGGCCGCCGTCGTCGTCCACCTGCACCGCCATGAGGCGCGGCGCGAATTCCACCACGTGCGTCTCGAGGCCAAGGTCGCGCAGCGCTTTCGCGCATTCGAGACCGAGCAGGCCGCCACCCACCACCACGCCCGACTTAGCGTGCGCGCCGCGCGCCTGCATCGCTTCGAGGTCGGCAATGGTTCGGTAGACGAAGCAATCGGCGCGATCGTTGCCCGCGATGGGCGGCACGAACGCCGAGGAGCCGGTGGCCAGCACGAGCTTGTCATACGAAAGCGTCTGGCCGTTGGACACCTCGATGGTGCGCGCTTCGCGATCGATCGACACCGCCCTGGCGTTCAGCACGAGACGCACGTTCTCGCGATCGAAGAAGCCGGGTGCCACGAGCGAGAGATCGTCCGCCGACTTGCCCGCGAAGAATTCGGAGAGGTGCACGCGGTCGTAGGCGGGACGCGGCTCCTCGCAGAGCACGGTCACGCGCGCCTTGGGCGCGCCGTCCGCAAGGATGCACTCGAGAAATTTGTGGCCCACCATGCCATGGCCGACAACGACGATCTCCATCGCCGCCGAGCTGTTCACTTCGTTCGTTGCTTGCACCGTGAGCCCCTGCCAATAAAAAAGGCGTCCCGCGATTCCAGCTTGCGCGAAGCCAGATTCGGGGGACGCCGTTGCCCTGAATACGAAACCCTTGTGCGCCGCGCTACTGCTTGCGGCCGAATCCCCATTGATTCGCGTGGCACTTGCTGCGTAGCAATACGCAAGCACTGTGCCAATCTGCGCGCATCCCGCGCAATGCCCCGTCCGGCGGACTACGGCGGCTGGCGAGCGGGGCGTGCGGCACCTCGCCGGCGCGCGCATCGAGATGCAGGCCAGCACAAGATTGGTGCCGTGCAGCACATTCGCTGTGCGCCGTGGGCGTGCAGGTCGCGGCGTGGTCAATTGGGGGCGGCCGGCTAGGTGCGGCCGGCTAGGTGCGGCCGGCTAGGTGCGCCCGGCTCGGTGCGCCCGGCCCAGGGAGCGCCCCGCTAGCGGGCGGGCGGCGCGAGCGCGTGCAAGTTGGTCTGGAACTTGCGTGAGTCCGGGCGCCCGGCAGCGTTGCCGGGCATGCAACCCTGGTGCCGCGCTTCGCGCGCCGCGCGCCTCTTTTCGAACACACCGGACAATGGCGTCCCCTCGTCGCAAGCGGCGAGCGGACGCCATTTGTTTTATGGCGCTCCCCACGTGGGTGCGCGCAATACAAAGGAAGACAACGATGATGACGGGCAACGAAGGCAAGGTCACGCTGGTGAGCGCAGGTCCGGGCGATCTCGACCTCCTCACCCTGAAGGCGGCGAAGGTGCTCGCGAGCGCCGACGTCGTGCTGCTCGACGATCTCGTGAATCCGGAAATCGTCACGCTCGCGCCGCAGGCCCGCGTGATCCGCGTGGGCAAGCGAGGCGGCTGCCGCTCCACACCGCAGGCGTTCATCGAGCGGCTGATGCAGCGCTACGCGCGCCGCGGCTTGCACGTGGTGCGCGTGAAAGGCGGCGACGCACTGCTGTTCGGCCGCGCAGGGGAAGAACTCGCGGCATTGCGCCGTGCGGGCGTGACGGTGGAGATCGTGAACGGCGTATCTTCGGCGTTCGCGGCGGCGGCGGGACTCGGAGTATCGCTCACGCATCGCGACCATTGTCAGGGCGTGATCTTCGTGACCGCGCACTTGCGCGACCACAGCGAACCGGACTGGCAGGCGCTCGCCGCGACGGGCATGACGCTCGCCATCTATATGGGCATGAGCCGCATCGAGTCGCTGTGCGCAACGCTCGTGGCCGCGCTCCCCACGGCGACGCCCGCCGCCATCGTGCAGTGGGCGGGCAGCGCGAACGAGCGGCGCGTCACGGGCACGCTCGGCACGATTGCGGCGCACGCGCGTGCAGCAGGCCTTGACAGCCCCGCCATCATCCTCGTGGGCAACGCGATTGGCGAGGCGGCTTCGTTCGCCATTTCGCCTGCGTCGTTCGGCGTGCATTCGTGCGAAGCGAGTATCGCGGACCTGCGTCGCCGCGCGTAAACTCGTTAGCGGCCCGTCGCTCGCGCGCGGGCCGCATCCTGCTAACTACCCAGGTCTTCAGTTGCTAGCGCTCGCCTGAGCGCCCTGCACGACAGCCGTTGCCATCGCCGGCTCCTGGGGCAGCGCCCATTCGAGCCAGCGTGCGCGATGCAGCACCACGAGCCCGAATGCGGCCGCCGCGATCACACCGAACGTCGCGAAGCCCATCTGGTAGCTGCCGGTGCTCTCCTTGGCGATACCCATGATGACCGGCAGATAGAAGCCGCCGATCCCCCCCGCCGCGCCGATGATGCCCGACATCAGGCCGGTGCGGCCCTGCCAGCGGCGCGGGACGAGCTGGAACGTCGCGCCGTTGCCGAGACCGAAGCACACGTAGGTGAACGCGAGCAGCGCAATGCCGGCGGCGAACGGCGGCATCCACAGCGCAAACGCGAAGTCGCACACCGAGATCGCGGCAAGCAGCACCACCAGCGCGCGCACGCCCGAGATGCGATCCGCGACAAGGCCGCCGAGCGGGCGCACCATGGCGCCGGTCAGTGCGAGCAGCGACATCACCACGCCGGCTTCGAGCTTCGGTACCTGGTAGAGCGAAATCAGCAGCGTCGAGACATAGGACGACATGCCCACGAAGCCGCCGAACGTGATGCTGTACACGAGCATCACGACCCACGTGTCGCCTTCGGTCAGCACCGCGCGATAGTGGCGCGGCAACACGCCAATGGCGAGCAGCGCGCCGAACACCGGCAGCAGCAGCACACCGGTCTTGCCCGCGCCGAACACGCCGGCATGCACGGCAAGCACGAGCGCGATCAAGCCGGCGAGCGTGATGCCGAACGACCGCAATGCCTGCCGCGCGCTGCCGGACTTCTGGCCGAGGTCGCGGGCCCAGAACGTCACGGCCGTCGCGGCGAGCGCGAGCAGCGGCAGCGCCGCGCCCGTGGCGCGCGCCCATCCGTAGTGGCTGGCGAGGCCCGGAAAGAGGAAGCCGTCGAGCACGGCACCGATATTGCCGGCCGCGGCGAGGCCGAGCACGAGGCCCTGCACCTTCGGCGGATAGTTGCTGCCCGCCATGGGCAGCGCCACGGCGAAGCTCGCGCCGCCCACGCCGAGCAGCACGCCGAGCACGAGCAGCAAGGTATAGGACGGCGTGCCCGGCAGCATCAGCAGCACGGCAGCGGGGATGGCGGAAAGCGCGATGCCCATCAGCGCGACACGGCGGCCGTCGTAGGCCTGATAGAGATTGCCGAGCGTCACGCGCAGAATCGCCGCGCCGAGCACGGGCACGGCCACGAGCAGGCCCAGTTCGGCCGGCGTCATCGCAATGTCCCTCTGGATGAACGGCGCGAGCGGGCCGAACATCACCCACACCGTGAAGCCAGTGTCGAAATACAGGAAACACGCGACCAGCGCGCGCCAGTTACCGCTCTTGAGCGAGCTTACCAGGTCTTTCACGAGGTTCTCTCCAGTAATGGATCTCAACCCGCCATGCGGGCATGCATCCGTTGATTTCGGAATCCAGAATGTCTTTCGGGCGCGCTGCTGCGCGTTTCGGGCTTGCTGACCACGCCCTGCACGAGCCTGTCCATTTCGCCTATCACGTGCGCCAGCTCTGCCGTGATCACCGCGAATTCGCGGCCGAACTGGCCGGCGCGGGCGGCAGCCACCCGTGCATTGAGCGCGACGATGTTCGCGCGCAGGGAAATGGCGGCGAGTTCATCGACGATGCCGGCCTGGCGCTTCGCCGCCGCGGCTTCCACGCTGCGCAATTCGTCCTGGTACGCCTGGGTCAGCGCTTGCAGCAGTTCGAGCAGCGGCGTGGCGGCAGTGGTGAGCTCCGTCACGGCTGCCTCGCACCCGCTATCGGCCGTCGCTGGCTGGACTGAGCGCTCAAGGCAAGCGCACGCGTGCGCGGCGAGTTTCGTGAACGCGCGAATGCGCTCGTCGGCCTTGCGTGCGCCGAAATAGAGTTCGCGCAACGCCGTCGAAAACACGCCGGGAAAGTGATCGTCACCCTCGACCAGCCGTGCGTGCGAAGCCGCAAACGTGTCGAGGCATTCGCGCGCGACGACGAGCGCGGCCGCGTCGCCGTGCAAGCCGAGCAGCGCATGCAGGACCACGCGCTGCGAGAGCATGCGCTGGCGCCCGGCCAGATTGATGAGCTCGCCGACGATTTCCGCAGAGATGTCAGGTATCGTTTCCCGCATGGTCATCTTTAGTAGTGCAAATCGCGTCGCCCAGGGGTTTGCCAGACCACGGCGATTGCGCGACGCGCAAAAAAAAGCGTCCCGAAGCGCACCCGCCACGCACGCTGTGCCGTGGAGTGCCACTTCGGGACGCCGTTGCCCCGCACGATCGAAAGATCCCGCGCACGGCGGGACGATGATGCAATTCATTGGAGCCTTCATTGGCCCCGGTAGCGATAAAGCAATAGGTATGCCACCCGCTCGCAGACAGCCCGCGCGCCCCGCGCAACGCCCGGCTGGCGCGGGTTTCACGGTTCACGCAGCGCGCGCGGCCCGAAACGCCGTAACCGGCTGCGCGCCACCAATCGTGTGCTTCAGGTGGCTGCTGCTGGTGCACTGCAGCGAAGCCCCGCACCATCGCCGGGCACCGTCTTGCCCTTCGGCGCGACCGCACTAATCTGTCAACATGGATTTGAGGGCCGCGCCAGCGCGCATGCGTAACGCCGGCCCGGGAGGTGAGTCATGAAGCCAACCGCAATCGCCCTCGCGCTCACATGGGTCACCTTCGGGCTCGGCGGCGGCGTCATCGCTTCAGCGGCGAGCGCCGCGAATGAAGCGACGATCGCTATCGTCTCCGGCACCTACGGCAGCAACTGCGGCGCGCCACATGGCAATGTCACACGCGACCTCGCCGCGCACTGTGACGGTTTGCGAACCTGCAGCTATCCGGTGTCGATGATCGCCGCGCAATCGGGCGGCTGTCGCAACGACTATCTCGCCGAATGGCGCTGCGGCGGTCATGAATTCCACAACGCGGCACTGGCTCCCGGCGCGGGCAACGGCGATCGGCTCGTTCTCAGTTGCGTGCCTTCGAGTGGTCCGGGGCATTGAGATCTGCAAACAGGAATCAGAATCAGCATCACAGCCCGCGCGCGACGGCATTTTCAGCGCACTGCTAACCACTTTTCTCGCTGGTCCAAAGCGGGCCGCACGTTCATTGTCCCTTTTCAGTGCGTGTAATAGACTCAATTCGACGGAGCGCTCCGCACAACTCACAGGCGTCTGCAAACATCGTAGAGTTGTGCTCCCTGTCACGGGGTCATGCCAGGAAGGAGCGCAACGTCGGCGGACAGTTTCTCGTACTACCTGGGGTTCCGGCGGTCCTCGCCGGAGCGCGATAGGAGCCTCGGCGCGTGTGAATTGCGCGCCCGGGTCAGCGAGGAGACACAGACGATGCTGCTGCCCACTACATCAGCGCCAAAGGCGCAGTCCCGGGATCTGCTCGACGTCCTGATCCGCGCCGCGCTCATTGCCGTCCTGGCGATGTTTTGCTTTCGCATCTTCGCCCCGTTCCTCGACCTCATGGTCTGGTCCGTGATTCTCGCGGTCACGCTTTATCCGCTGCAAATGAAGCTGCAGCGCAGCTTCCCTCACAAGGATGGGCTCATCGCCACGCTCATCATTCTCGTGGCGTTCGGCGTGATCCTCGCGCCCACCTGGCTGCTCGGTGTAGCCGTGGCCGATTCGATCGAGCATGTCATGGGCGTCGCGAAGAGCGGCACGTTTCATATCCCGCCTCCCGCCGACTCGATCGCTCACTGGCCAATCGTCGGTCAGCGCGTCTACGACTTCTGGATGCAGGCGTCGACCGACATCACCGGTCTCGTGCAGCGGTTCGCGCCGCAACTGAAGGCGGCCGGCCTCGCCCTGCTCGGCACCGTCACCGGACTTGGCGCCGCACTGCTGATTTTCTTCGTAGCCCTGATCGTTGCCGGCATTCTCATGGCGCACGGCGACAAGGGCCATCGCAGCACGGTGCTGATCGCTTCGCGCGTTTCCGGCCCGGAAAACGGCCCGCAAATCGCCGAGCTTTGCACCGCCACGATTCGCGCGGTCGCCCAGGGCGTGGTGGGCATCGCGTTCATCCAGATGGTATTGATTGGCATCGGCTTCATCGTGATGGGCATTCCCGGCGCAGGCCTGCTCGCACTGGCCGTGCTGCTGATCGGCATCATGCAGTTGCCCGCCACGCTCATCACCGTGCCCGTCATTATCTTCGTGATCATGACGCAGGGCGTGAGCACAGCGACCATCGTGTTCTCCGTCTACGAGTTCGTCGCGGGTCTCGCCGACAACGTGCTCAAGCCGCTGCTGCTTGGCCGCGGTGTGGCCGTTCCCATGCCCGTGGTGCTGATCGGTGCGATTGGCGGCATGGTCACGGGCGGCGTGATCGGCCTGTTCATCGGCCCGGTGATGCTCGCCGTTGGCTATCAACTGTTCTGGCGCTGGGTGAAAGACCAGCCGCAAGCCGAGCACGCACAAGACGAACAACAGGCTTGAGCCGCGAGGCCACCCTGTGATCCTCTGCGAGCGCCCTTACTGGCTCCCGCTCGGCGCCTGCTGCCTGAGCACGCTACTGGTCGCGTGCACGCGCGTGGGCCCCGACTTTCAGCCGCAACACGAGAGCTGGAGCGAGCACTGGAGCAGCGCGTCGATCGAGCAGGTCACGTCGATCGCGGCACAAGCCAATGAGCAACCCGACGCGCGACAATGGTGGCGCGTATTCGGAGACGAAAATCTCGAACAGTTGATTGCCGCAGCCGACGCGAACAACAGCGACCTGAAGATCGCCGCATTGCGCGTGATCGAGGCGCGCGCCCAGCTCGGCATCGCGCTCGCGGGGCGTTACCCGCAGGTGCAGCAAGCCAACGCCGACGTGCTGGCCTCGGCGCGCAAGCGCCACGACGGTTTCGACCCGCGTTCGGGCGCGTACTTTCAGTACGGTCTTGGCTTTAGCATCGGCTGGGAACTGGACTTCTGGGGACGCTTTAGCCGCGCGATCGAATCGGCCGACGCCTCGTTCTTCGCCGCCCAGGACAACCGCGAGGACGCGCTCGTGCTCGTCCACGCGCAGGTCGCGGACACCTATTTCACCCTGCGCACGACCGAAGCGCGCCTGCGGATTGCGCGCGAAAACGCGCAGCTGCAAAAGCGCAGCTACGACATCACGCAAAAGCTCTTCAAGAGCGGCGAAACCGACGAGCTCGATCTCCAGCAAGCGAAAACACAGTATCTCGGCACGCTGAGCAGCATTCCCGTGTTCGAGAGCCAGATCGCAGTAGCGCGTCACGGGCTGTGCGTGCTGCTCGGGCGGCCGCCCGGCCCGCTGCCGGAACTCGATGTACAGCCGGCCAAGGCTGGCTTCGTCCCGCTCATCGACCGCGCCGTGCTTCAGGATGTGCCCGCGAGGCTTTTGCTGCGTCGGCCGGACGTGCGCGCGGCGGAGCAGCAGATGGCCGCACAGTCGGCGCTGATCGGCGTGGCCAAGGCCGATCTGTACCCATCCGTTTCGCTGGTCGGCTCGCTCGTGTGGAGCGCCAGCTCGCTCGCAGGCGCGCCGAGCACGCTCGCCGTGGTGGGCGGCCCAAGCATCACATGGAATCTGTTCGATCACGGCCGCATCACGAACAACGTACGCGTGCAGGATGCCCGCCTGCAGCAATTGATCGTCGCCTATCAGGAGACCGTGCGCGAAGCGGCGCGCGAGGCCGATGACGCCGCAACGGCACTGAACGCGGCACTGCAGCGCGACACGATCCTGCACGACGCCCAGGGCGCGGCGCAGCGCTCGCTCACGCTCGCCAATACGATCTACCGCGAAGGGTACTCGGACTTCCAGCGCGTGCTCGACGCGCAGCGCGCACTCTCCGCGCAGCAGGATGCGTTCGTCGTCAATCGAGGCAACGCCGTGAGCAGCCTGATTGCGCTGTACAAGGCGGTGGACGGCGGTTGGGATCTGGATCATCCGCTCATCGATCCAGCTACCCGCGCCCAGATGCAGCGACGCACAGACTGGGGCGACCTGCTCGACGAACCGGCATCGCCCTCTGCCGCGCAGAGCCCCGGCAATCAACCGGAAGGGCCGACACGATGAGCAGTGCGTCCGAACCTTCCAGCCCGCCCGAGGCGCCGCCGGCTTCCGACTCCTCGGGCAAGGCGCTCAAGTGGATCGTCGTCCTGATCGCCATCAGCCTGGTCTGGTACCTGCTTGCCGATCGCTTCACGCCTTATACGCAGCAGGCGCGCATTGCGGCCTACGTCGTGCCCGTTGCGGCAGAAGTGTCGGGACGCGTGACGCGCGTGCTCGTGCACAACAACCAGGAGGTCGACGCGGGCGACGTGCTGTTCGAAATCGACAAAGAGCAATACCGCATTGCCGCCGACCGCGCGCGCGCCGACCTCGAATCCACGCGCCGGCAGATCGGCGCGAGCACCGCCGGTATCGATTCGGCGCAAGCCTCATTGCGCGCGGCGCTCGCCAACGAGGTCAAGGCGCGCCAGGATAGCGACCGGCTGGAACGGCTGTACCGCGAAGACGAGGGCACGGTCTCGCTGCGGCGGCTCGAAGTGGCGCGCGCCACGCACGAGCAGGCGCAAAGCCAGGTCGAAGCGGCCCGTGCCGAAATCGAACGCGCGCGCGAACAGCAAGGCGGCAGCGAAGCGGAGAACGCGCAGTTGCGCAGCGCGGCAGGCGCGCTCGAAAAGGCCGAACTCGATCTCGCCAATACGCGCATTCGCGCGCGCTCGGCCGGCGTCATCACCGACCTGCGCACCGAAGTCGGCCAGTTCGCGGCAGCGGGCAATCCGGTCATGACGCTCATCGCCATTCACGATGTCTGGGTCAGCGCGGACATGACGGAGAACAATCTGGGCCGCCTCCATGCGGGCACGCCCGTCGCCATCGCGCTGGATGCGCTGCCGGGCGAAGTGTTCACCGGACGCGTGCGCAGCATCGGCTATGGCGTGAGCGTCGGACAGAGCACGCCGCCCGGCACCCTGCCCACCGTGCAGAATAGCCGCGACTGGCTGCGGCCCGCGCAACGCTTTCCCGTAATCGTCGAGTTCGACAGCGACGAACGCGCACGGCTGCGCAACGTTCGCGTGGGTGGGCAGGCGGAAGTGATGGCGTTTCCGAGCGCCGGCAACCCGCTCAATCCGCTCGGCCGCGTGTTCCTGCGCGTGATGAGCTGGCTCTCCTACCTCTACTGAGCGGCGTCCATGCAAACGAGCCCTTCGATTCCCGGCCGCCGCGCGCTACGCGTTGCCACCGGCACGGCGCTTACGCTTGCGATCAGCTTCGCGCTCGCCTTTCCGATTCCAGTGATCGCGCCGGTGCTCGCCGTCTTTCTGCTGGGGACGCAAAACCGGCCGCTTTCGCTCAAGGCGGCGCTCGCTCTCGCACTGGTCGTCGCGCTCACGACGGGCAGCGGCCTGCTGCTCGTCCCCGTGCTGCGCGATTACGCATTCGCGGGCGTGCTGCTCGTCGGCCTCTGTCTCTTCCTCGCGTTTCGCGCCGGCCTGCGCGGCGGCAACAATCTCGTGGCGACGTTCCTCGCGGCGGGCCTCACGATGATTACCGCGGCCGGCGTGGCCGACCAGCAACTCGCCGCCACGGTGGTCGGTGCGCTCGTCAAAGGGCTGCTGCTCGCCGTGCTCGTCTCGGTCGTGAGCCATGCGCTCTTTCCCGAGGCCGGCGCCGCGGTGGCGGGCGCCAAACCGGCCGCGCGCGTCCTGCCGCAGGGGACGGCGTCGCGCATCGCCTTGCAGGCCGCGCTCGTGGTCATGCCCGCCTGGCTGCTGGCGATGAACGACCCCGCGAGCTACATGCCGATCATCATGAAGTCCGTGAGCCTCGGCAGACAAAGCTGCACCACGTCGGCACGCGGCGCGGCGCGTGAACTGCTCGGCTCCACGGCGCTCGGCGGACTGCTCGCCGTCGCGTTCTGGTTTGCGCTCAGGCTCTTCGTGAACATCTGGATGTTCTATCTCTGGATGCTGCTGTTCGGCCTGCTCGTGGCGCGCAAGCTTTATCGCATCCGCCCCACGCGTTATTCGCCCGGCTTCTGGCTGAACAGTCTCGTCACCATGATCATTCTGCTGGGCCAGTCGGTCCAGGACAGCGTGGCGGGCAAGGATGTGTACCGCGCATTCGCCGTGCGCATGGCGCTCTTTCTTGCCGTCACCGCTTACGCGTGCCTGATGCTGCAGATAGTCGAGCGTTTCGCACAGCGTGGCGCAGCCGCGCCCAAGAGGAATACACCATGAACAATGCGCCAACAAGTGCGGACCATGCCCCGAAAGCACGCGAAATCCTGCTGGAATCGAGCCGGACAATCTGGTACATGCGTCTGCTTCTGGGCGGGCTGCTACTGATATTCGTCGTCCTGACGATCGGCATGTTCTACTTCGGCGGCGCCGTGGAGACGCTGAACCGCAGCCCTTCGCCGATGGGCGAGACCGTGTACTTCTGCGCGATCACGGCGCTGACCATCGGTTACGGCGATGTGGTGCCGACCACCGCGTTCGGCCGCATCGACGCGGTGCTGCTCGGACTGATCGGCCTCGTGTTTACCGGATTGATCGTGGCCGCCGCCGTACGCGGCGTGCAGGAGGCCTCACGCCATGCGCGCAATCGGGCGTGAGAAGGCTTTAAGCAAATTCGAGCAGGTGCAATCAGACCCCATCGGGCATCGGGAACCGGCAGGATCGAACATGACGAACACCACCGTCCGTTGGCTGCAACTGCGCATCGCGCTAGTGAAGACTGGGACGGCGATGCTCGCCGCAGTGCTGCCGTGGCAAGCGCACGCGCAGAGCGTACCGGGTCAACTGTCGAACCAGACCGTGATAGGCGGCAACATCAAGCAGCATGCGGACGCCGTGCTGTCCATCATGACCTACACCACGGTGCCGGACGTCACCACCAGTTCGCTTTCGATCAACAACGGCACCACCGGTAACCCAGGCTTCGGGCAGACACAGCTAGGCGGCGGTTTTACGCTGAGCCGGTCGTTTCCGTTGTACATGGAAGGCACGCTCGCCTATAGCCGCTACGACCCGACGTTCATCGCGACCGACGGTGCACAGACGCGGGCGGTGCCCACGCGGTGGAATACCTTCAGCGGCACGGTGGGGCTTGGCTGGGACTTCCGCATCACCAACGAACTCGTGTTTCGCCCGATCATCAACGGCACGATTGGCCGTGTTTCCAGCGATCTGCGCGTCGGACAGACGTTGTTCAACCATGTCACGGACAGCAATCTCCAGTTCCTCAATAACGGCTATCTGGACGCGTATGGCTACGGCGGTTCGCTGATGCTCGACTATGAGCACTACCGCGAAAACTACGAAATCGATGCGGAATTGCGCGCAACCGATATCTACCTGCGCAGCTTTGGAGGCAGTTCGCAAGCCGTTCAGGGTTCTGCGATGGCGCAGCAAGTGAGCCTCTGGACGCGCTGGCGCGCGCCAACGGGCTGGCACGCGCTCGACAAACCGGTGCGCTACGTGCTGGAGTTCGCCTACTCGCATTACTTCGGCGACAGCGCCGGAGTGCTCGGCTTTAACGAACTGACCTCGCTGGGGGTGGGCCTGGAACTCGACAGCAGCACGTATCCCATCATCATCACCCGTACCCGGGCAATGGTCCGCTATGTGTTTGGCCACAACGTGCACGGCGTGTCGTTTGGCCTGGCGGTCAGCTTTTAGGATGTCGAACGATATTTCGCATTGAGGAGAACTGTGATGAGTCTACGGGGCGAGCGTCAATGTTCCTCAACAGCAGGTTCAGTCGTGAGGGGTCTCATGTTCGCCGGGGCTTGTGCCTGCCTGCTGCCACTGGCGGGATGTCCCTACTATGCGGTGCCGCCCGGCACCGTGGTCATGACGCCCGCCAGCTACGACCGGTCATTCGCCGCCGCAGCGGGCGCCATGCGCGACGAGGGACTCACGATCACGGTGCAGGACCCCGGCGCGGGCACGATTGCGGGGACACTCGACGGCGGCACCGTGACGGCGAACGTGCACCAGCAAACCGACGGCAGCGTAGTCGTGAAGTTCGATACCGCCGAAGCGCGCGACCCCACGCTGATTCACCGGGTCGTGAGCAGCTACGACCGGCGCATGGGGCGCTAGGCGGATCGTTTTCCGGTCGCTCGCGGAGCCCGCAAGCGCCACCGCACTCGCTTACGCTACGTGCGCGGCAAAACCCGTGCGTTCCGGCGCGACGCCTTCACGCAGCGTGAGCGCCGGGATTTCATACGCACCCCCATTCTGTTTGCGAAACGCGATGGGTTCGGTCTTTGCCAGCGCATCGAGGCGAGCACCGAGCGCGTCGCGCGTTTGCGCATAGCGCACCTCGTCCATGCGTCCCGTGCGATACACGAGAAACGGCGGCAGCACGTCGTAGCCCGGGTAATAGAGCACGCCATGATGGATCGGGAACAGAATGTCGTCGATCGGGCCGTTCACGCCCCGAGGCCCGTAGTGCGACGCCCAGCCGCCCATCGTCACGACGAGCATCGCGCGCTTGCCGGCCAGCGTACCTTCGCCGTAGCGGTTTCCCCAGCGCACGTCGGAGTGCTCACCCACGCCATAGGCGAAGCCGTACGCGAATACACGCTCCACCCAGCCCTTGAGGATGGCAGGCATGGAGAACCACCAGAGCGGAAACTGCAGGATGAGCGTATCGGCCCACAAGAGCTTGGCCTGCTCCCGCGCGATGTCCCCGGCCTGGAGGCCGTTCTCGAAAGCGTGCTTCGAATCGAGCGACGGATCGAACGGCGCGCCGCCCCGGCGCTCGACGCTGTCCTGCGCGTCGAGCGTCGCTTTCCAGTTCATGGCATAGAGGTCCGACACCTGAACGGCGTGACCCGCCGCCTCGAGACGCCGCACGGTGAAGTCTCTTAGCGCGCCGTTAAGCGACTTGGGTTCGGGATGCGCATAGACGAGCAGGATATTCATAGGAGGGCTCCGTGATCTGGTACGAACCCAGCTTAGTTCCCCGGCTGCTATAGTGGAAATGAATAACGGAAATACCAGCCATTATGTCCGCTAATTTGCGCAGCCTCGATCTCAACCTGCTCGTCACGCTCGACGTGCTACTCGCCGAGCACAACGTCACACGCGCGGCGCGACGCCTGAACTTCTCGCAGCCATCGGTTAGCGTGCATCTGGCGAGGCTGCGCGAGATTTTGGGCGATCCACTGCTGCTGCCAGGCCCACGCGGCATGCAGCCCACGGCTCGCGCGCTGGCGTTGCGCGAGCCCCTGCGCGAGGCGCTCGAATCGCTCGAGCGGGCAATTGCGCCCGAGAGCCCGTTCGATCCGGCCAGCGCCCGCGATACCTGGTGCGTGGCCGCGAGCGACTATGGCGAGTCCACCATCGCGTTGCCGGCGCTGCGTGGCTTGCGCGAGGCCGCGCCGCATACGCGCCTTGCCGTGATCGAACTCGCGCCTGCGCGCGTTGCGAAGCAGGCGGCGCAGGGCGAAATCGATCTGGCGTTCCATACCACCAGCGACGCACCCGAGAACCTGCGCCGGCGCGCGCTCTTCACCGAGCGCTACGTGCTTGCGGGCCGCGCGGACCATCCGCGCCTCAAGCGCCGTCCGAGCGTCAAGCAGTTCTGCGCACTGGAGCACGTGATCGTCTCGCCCGATGGCGGCGGATTTCGCGGCATCACTGACGAAACGCTTTCGCAAACCGGACTCACGCGGCGCGTCGTGCTCTCCGTTCCGCACTTTCTTTTTGTCGTTTCAGTACTCGAACGCAGCGACCTGGTGGCGATGCTGCCGTGGCGGCTCGTACGCGAAAGCGCTGCGCTGCGCGTGGTCGAACCGCCTGTCGAGGTACCTGGCTACGAAATGTGCATGCTCTGGCACGAGCGCTCGCATCGCGACCCCGCGCACCGCTGGCTGCGCGAGCAGATCGCGCGCGCTGTGTAGGTGCGGGCGACGCACAGCATCGTCACGATCGTTCAAGACACGCGCTGCTAAAGCGGCGTACCCTCGGCTTCGTCAATATCCACGACTGGGCGCTGATCAGCGCAACTTTTCCCCCAATTCCCGTACGACGGGCGCTTCCGCGGCTCATATCGCCCGAGCACGGCGCAGAAATCTGGCACAGCCACGCCGACACCGACGAAACGTTCATCGTGCTCGAGGGCGAACTGCGCATCGACACACGCGAGGGACCCATCGTCGTGCGTGCGGGCCAACTCGCCGTCGTGCCGAAGGGCGCCGAACACAAGCCCTGCGCAATCGGCGAAGTGAAGCTCCTGCTGATCGAGCCGCGCGGCGTGGCCAACACCGGCGACGGCGCGCGCAGCGAACGCACGGTGGAAAACGATCTCTGGATCTGAGTGCTGCCTAGCCTACGGAGGAAACGCGATCGCTCGTGGGTGCGTCCCAAAGCAATCGCGAGACCTCTCGCTAACGCGTCAGGTAAGGACTCTCATGGCCCGGCTCATAGGGCCGCGCCTTGATCTCCATGCGCGCAATGCTCTGGAGATGCACCTCGTCGGGGCCATCGGCGAACTTCAATGCACGCCCCCAGGTCCAGCTGTCCGCCAGCGGCGTGTCGGGGCTCAGCCCCATCGCGCCGAAGGTCTGGATCGCGCGCTCACATACGGCGGTGTGCACGCCCGGCACGAGCGCCTTGATCATGGCGATTTCCTTGCGTGCCTCCTTCGCACCCACGTTGTCGATCATCCAGGCCGCCTTCAGCACGAAGAGCCTTGCCTGATCGATTTCGATACGCGACTTCGCGATCCACTCGCCAACGGAGCCGTGCTGATAGAGCTTCTTGCCGAACGCCGTGCGCGCCTGCGCGCGTTCGATCATCAGTTCGAGTGCCAGTTCGGCGGCGCCGATCGAGCGCATGCAGTGGTGAATGCGGCCCGGTCCCAGACGCGCCTGGGCGAGCGCGAAGCCGCTGCCTTCCTCGCCGAGGAGGTTCGAACGCGGTACGCGCACGCCCTTGAATTCGATCTCGCAGTGGCCTTCGGGCGCCGTGTGGTTGACCACCGTGATATTGCGGATGATCTTCACGCCCGGCGTATCGCGCGGCACGAGAATCATGCTTTGCTGACGGTGCGCGGGGGCGTCCGGATCGGTTTTGCCCATGACGATGAACAACTGGCAATTCGGGTGCGCCGCGTTCGTGATGAACCATTTGCGGCCGTCGATCACATAGTCGTCGCCGTCGAGTCGAATCGATGTGGTGATATTGGTCGCGTCCGAGGACGCCACTGCGGGCTCCGTCATCGCAAACGCCGAGCGGATCTTGCCATCGAGCAGCGGCTCGAGCCACTTCGTGCGCTGCGCGGGCGTGGCGAACATATGGAGCAGTTCCATGTTGCCCGTGTCCGGCGCATTGCAGTTGAACACCTCGGAAGCCCACGACACGCGCCCCATGATCTCGGCCAGCGGCGCGTACTCGAGATTGGTCAGCCGCGTGCCCGGCTCGTCGTCGCGCAGGTGCGGCAGGAACAGGTTCCAGAGGCCTTCCGCACGCGCCTTCTCCTTCAGGTCTTCCATGAAGGAAACGGGATACTGCCCCGCGCTCACTTCTTCGTGCCATTGGTGGATGCGCGGCACGATATGCGCGTCCATGAACGCGCGCAACTGCGTGCGCAGCGCTTCGACTTTCGGGCTATAGGCAAAGTCCATCTTGCTCTTCCTTGAATCATGGTGAATGTCGTGCGGCGCGTGGGTCCATGACGCGCGCCGCTCCCATCGTCAAATCGTCAGGCCACCGTCCACGACGATGCACTCGCCGTTGGTGTAGCTCGCCGCGTCGGAGACGAGATACAGCACGGTGCCGGCCATCTCGCGAGGCTCCGCATGGCGGCGCAGCGGAATCTTCGTCATCCAGCTTTCGTACATGGCCTGGTCTTCGAACAGCGCCCCGGCGAATTTCGTCTTGGTGAGACCCGGCAGCAGCGCGTTCACACGGATGCCGAGCGGCCCGCACTCCTTGGCGAATGCCCGCGTCATGTTGACCACGGCGGCTTTGGTGATCGAATAGATGCCCTGCTTGTCGCCGGGCTGCAGTGCATTGACGGAAGCCGTGTTGACGATCGCACCGTCGCCGTGCTCGCGCATCAGCTTGCCCGCCTCGACCGACATGAAGAAGTAGCCACGCAGGTTGACCTCCACCGTCTTTTCAAACGACGAAAGATCGGTGTCGAGAATGTGGCCGAAATACGGATTCGCCGCCGCGTTGTTCACGAGGATGTCCAGCCGGCCATGTTTCGAGCGGATGTGCTGGAAAACGCCTTGGATGTCGTCGAGACGCCCCACGTGGCACGGATACGCCTCGGCGCTGCCGCCCGCTTCCCGGATGCCGCGCGCCACGGTTTCGCAGTCGTCGAGCTTGCGGCTCGACACGATCACATGGGCGCCCTGTTTTGCCAGCAGCTTCGCGATCTCCTCGCCGATACCACGGCTCGCGCCGGTGACCAATGCAATCTTTCCGCTCAGATCGAACAAATTAGTAGTCACAACTGTCTCCTCAATGTAGTCGCTTGTCCGCGTCAAACACCGGGCATCAAATGACGTCGACGCCCATCTTCGCGAGCGCCGCGGTCATTTCGCCGACCTGGCGCGCCTTCTCATGCGATGCGTTGCCGCCCAGCGCACGCTTTTTCACGCCCTGAGCGATGGCGGCGAGCCGGAAGAAGCTGAACGCCAGGTAAAAATTCCAGTTCCCGACCGATCCGATTCCCCGCAAGCTGCAATACCGCTCGACGATCGCGGCCTCGTCCGGCACGCCAAGCGCTGCCCTGTCCAGCCCCGCGAGACCGCCGATATGGCCTTTGGGCGGCAGCCGCAGGCACATGCAGAAGTACGCGAGGTCGGCGAGCGGATTGCCGAGCGTGGAGAGTTCCCAGTCGAGCACGGCGCGAACCTTCGGCGTGCCTCGGTGGAAGATGAGGTTATCGATGCGAAAGTCGCCGTGCACGAGCGAAGGCTTGCCCGCTTCGGCCGGACAGTGTGCCGGCAGCCAGTCGATCAGCGCTTCCATGGCGTCGAGCTCGTCGGTCTGCGTCGCGCGATATTGCCTCGTCCAGACTTCGATCTGCCGTGAGAAGTAGTTGCCCGCGCGGCCGTAGTCGGCGAGGCCAACGGACTCGACACCCACATCGTGCAAAGCCGCCATCGTGCCGATCAGCGCGTCGTACACGGCGTGACGCTCATCAACGGGCAGCGCGGGCAAAGCTGGATCCCAATAGATTTCGCCCTCTTCAAAGCTCATCACGTAGAACAGGCTGCCAATCACGTCGCGGTCCTCGCAAAGATGCAAGGCCCGCGCGACAGGAACCGGCGTGCTGCCGAGCGCGCTCAGCACGCGGAATTCGCGGTCCACGGCATGCGCGGACTTGAGCAGTTCGCCCGGCGGCTGACGCCGCAGCACATAGCGGCCGCTTTGCGCTTCGAGAAGAAACGTGGGGTTCGACTGTCCGCCAGCGAACTTCTCGACGACCATCGGCCCCTGAAAGCCGGGCACGTGCGCGGCCAGATAGCGCGCGAGTGCATCGACATCGAACTGAAGACTTGCATTCATCATGGAGCGGGAATCCGGATTCGCATCAGCCATAGGTGACGTGTTCGCGCCTCTCGGCCTGTTCGAGATGCGGCAGGGTGTTGAAGGTGACCAGCGACATGGCGCTGTCGTTGAAGACGTACTGGCTCACGCTGCTGTTGCGGGTCTGCATGTTGAGCGCAATCGCGGCCGCAGCCGGCGCCTGAAGAACCTGCTGGGTGAACACGGCAATCGGTCCGCCTGAACTCACCACCAGAATCCGCTTGCCGCCGCCGCGTTGAATGGCGCGGCGTGCACGCTCGCAGCGCGCCTGGAACTGCCGCCAGGTCTCGGGAACGCGCCCGGGCAGCTTATCCTCCGACCAGAGCTGCAAGACCTGCTTGAGCCCCTTGTAGAAGTGCTTCATCGAGCCTTCGGCCAGCAGGCCGGGCGCCAGACCGCTCTCGCCGAGCGCAGAAAACAGGGCGTGAAAATCGTACTCGTTCAGGTCCGCGTCCTGCACGATCTCCGCGGGCGCGCCGCCCATCGCGGTGAGCAAGGCGTCCGCAGTCTGTGCGTGCCGGCGCATCGTGCCGGTCACGACGCGATCGAACGTCAAGCCTGCCTGCGCGCAGTATTCGCCCAGCCAGCGCGACTGGGTGCGGCCGCAAGCTGAAAGCTCGTCATAGTTTTCGGCACCGAGTGACGCCTGCCCGTGCCGCACCAGGTAGAGTTCCGCCATGCCAACCTCGTCTGAACATGACGGAAACGATACTGGGACACAGGCTATTCAGGAAATTTATTCTGGTGATACTGCGTCATAACGATTCGTGACACCTATGGTCTCTGCTTGCGCATGAGGCGGCCAATCTGCTCGCGCAGCCAGCGATGAGCCGGATCGGCCGTGACGCTGCGGTGCCAGTAGCCATGTGTCTCGAGATCGGGGAGATCGAACGGCAGCGCCAGGATGCGTGCGTCATAGCGCTTGAGCAACATGAGCGGCGCAGTCAGGACGAGATCGGTGCGCATCGCGATCAAGGGCGCGACGAGATAATGCTGGACGCGGGTCTGGATGGTGCGCCGGAGTCCCAGCTTGTTGAGTTCGGTATCGACGAGACCGGGTCCCTGCCGGCGGCTGGACACATGGATATGGCCGAAGCGCAGGTAGTCGTCGATCGTGAGCTTCCTCTTCGCGAACGGATGGTCCTGGCGAAGCATGCACGCGTAACGGTCGCGGCCGATCGGCTCCTGCTCCAGGTACGGATCGTCGATGAGCGGCGCATCGATCGCCAGATGGACCGCGCCGCTCGCCAGCGCTTCGGGAACGTCGCGGCGCGTCGTGAAGTAGCTCTCGATGCGGATGCCTGGCGCAAGACGCTGCAACACTTCTTCCAGCGCAGGAAGCAGCATTGTCTCGGTCAGGTCGTTCATGCTGAGCCGGAAGGTTCGCTGCGACGAGGCCGGATCGAAGCGTTCACCGGCATGGGTGCTCGAATCGAGCAGCTGCAGCGCCTCGCGCACGCGCCCAATGATGTTTTCGGAGACGGGCGTGGGCATCATGCCGGCCGGCGTACTCACGAACAACGGATCGTCGAATGCCTTGCGCATGCGCGCGAGCGCGTTGCTCACGGCGGGCTGCGTGATGAAGAGCAATTCCGCCGCGCGCGTGAGGTTGCGCGTTCGATAGACGGCCTCGAACACGACGAAGAGATTCAGATCGACTTTGGATGGGCGCATGGCCGGAGCCTAACCGGCCCATCGCAGCGCCGTCAATCGACGGCGTGATCGAGCGCGGATCGCGTCGCGTCCAGTGTCAGTCCGCATACCCCGGATAAGTTCGATCGAGCCGGCGCAGCAGACCGGGCCAGACGAGCGCCCCTGGCGTGACGCCGCGCGTCACCGCCACGATCTGCTGCTTGAAGCCGTTGAGAATGGGCTGCGCGATTGGCGTCAGCTTTGCGCCGCCCGACTGCGCGCGCACCTGGATCATGCAGGCCGCCTCGAAGAAGTACATCGCGACAAAGGCGTCCGCCGGCGTGCTGCCGACGGTAAGCAGCCCGTGATTACGCAGCATCAGATACGTTTTGTCGCCGAGGTCTCGAACCAGACGAGGCTTTTCGGCTTCGTTCAGGGCAAGGCCCTCGTAGTCGTGATAACCGAGCGACGCCAACACCCCGAGAGACTGCTGCGAGAGCGGCAGCAGTCCCGCCTCCTGGGCCGACACGGCAACGCCGTTGATCGAATGGGTGTGCATCACGCAGTGCGCGTCGTCACGTGCTGCATGCACGGCGCTGTGGATCGTGAAGCCAGCCGGATTGATGTCGTACGGCGACTCGCTGACCTTGCGGCCGTCGAGGTCGATCTTCACCAGGGAGGACGCCGTGATTTCCTCGAACATCATGCCGTACGGGTTGATCAGGAAATGATGCTCCGGGCCGGGCACGCGCGCCGAGATGTGGGTAAACACCAGATCGTCCCAGCGGAACAGCGCTGTGAGGCGATAGGCAGCTGCCAGATTGACTCGCGCCTCCCATTCTGCGGGTGACACGTCGTTCTTGACATTGACACAAGGTGAAGCCATGTCGACGCTCCTTGGTTGGATTTGGTGAAATCGAGAGAGTCCTCATGATGCGTGCGAACTCGCCAAAAGATTGTCGGCCAGGCGACAACTTCATTCAACCGCGGCTGGCGCATGCCATTCGATACCGCTCGTCTAAGGCATCGCCTTGCGATCCCATGGCGGTTCGTCGCCAAACGTCCCAGCAAGGTAATCGACAAACCGGTGCGCCTTGAGCGGTATGCGCCGCACGCCCGGATACACCGCCTGGATCGCCAACTCGCTCGCGCGATAGTCCGGCAGCAGCGCCACCAGTTCGCCGCGCCCGAGGTGCTCGCCGAACACGAAGGTCGGACCATACGCGATGCCGGCTCCGGCCAGCGCGGCGCCGAGCAGCATCTGCGTATTGTTGGCCGCCATCCGGCAAGGTCCGTCGATGATGTGTGCGCGGTTGCTCGCATCGAGCAAGGTCCAGTCGCCAGCCGACACGGCCTCGCTGAAGGCGAGGCGCTGCGCGCGCCGCAAGTCGTCGGGGGTGCACGGCGTGCCATGCCGCTCGAGATACGCGGGCGACGCACACACGACCATCCGGCACGGTGCAAGCCGGCGCGTCACGAGTTCCGGGTCCTGCAGCCGTCCGATCCGGATCGCGACATCGACGACGCTGGTTGAGGCCATCCTCCCACTCCGCCCACGAATGGTTGCTGCACTGGCACATGAACTGCCCTTCCGGGTCCGTTATGCTTTTTGCATGAGGCGCACGCCGCTTGCCCGGCCAGACTCAACGAGGCGCAAAGCCTGCACGACGAGCGAGAATGCTGGCGACGGCTGGCGCCTGCTTGGGTAATACAGGTGATAGCCCTCGAACTTCGGACACCACTCCTCCAGCACGCGCACGAGGCGACCCGACTTCATGTGCGGCATCAATTCGTCTTCAGGCAGGAGCGCGATCCCCAGCCCAGCCAGCGCTGCGTCCACCTGGGGCTGTGTGGTATTGAAAATCAACTGACCGTCGACGCGCACATTCACCCTGCGGCCCCGCCGTTCGAAATCCCACACGTACAGGCCGCCTGAGCTCGGCATGCGCTGGTTGATGCAGGAGTGCCGGGTAAGGTCATTCGGCGTTTTCGGTGCGGGGTGCGCCGCAAGATACTTGGGCGACGCCACCACCGCCAGACGCATCGGCGGCCCGATCGGCACCGCGATCATGTCCCTGTCAATGGTGTTCCCGAGACGCACGCCCGCGTCGAACCGGTCCGCCACGATGTCGCGGAATCCGTAGTTCACGTCGAACTCCAGCTTGATGTCCGGATACTCATGCAGTAGCGGAGCAAGTTGCGGCAGCAGAATGCTGTGCAGCACATAGTCGCCACAGGTGATCCGCACGGTGCCCGCGGGCTTCTCGCGCAATTCGGTCAGTGCATCCAGTTCCGCCTCGATTTCGTCGAAGCGCTCGCCGATGGCCTGCATCAGGCGCTCGCCGGCTGCGGTAGGTGAAACGCTGCGCGTGGTACGCGTGAGGAGCCGGATCTGCAGGCGCTCCTCCAGCGCGCGAATGGTTTGGCTCAAAGCCGATTGAGTCACCCCCAGTGTGGCGGCAGCACGGGTGAAGCTGCCTTCGCGCGCCACGGTGACGAACGCCAGAAGATCATTGAGGTTGCGTCGGACCACAGCCATTTCTCCTGTCAGGAATTGATTAGCCTATCTTATAGGGTCTTTAAGAATCCATTAGCTAGTCAAGGTAGCGTTTGCCCGCGAAGATAGACGCCGTGGGCAAGCTTCCCGATGCCTGCTTGCGATTGGAGCGGTGGTCAACATCGCAGGTTCGGGCAGCACCGCGGTGTCGATTGCCGGTTCGAATACGGTATTGACGCTTGGCTGGCCCGGCAGTTCACAGGACCCGACAGGGCAGCGAACCACGCAAAGGACTGCACCAACCAAATCGGACGAGAAACCATATGAAACACGAACCCACTGCCGCCCGCGAATCCTTTGGCGACGTTGCGCCCCACCTTGCTGAACTCACCGACAAGGTGTTGTTTGGTGATGTCTGGGAACATGCTTCACTATCGCCCCGCGACCGCAGTCTCATCACGATCACGAGCCTGATCTCGCTTTACCGCGTCAACGAAATGCCTTTTCATTTGAAAAAAGCCATCGAGAACGGTCTCTCACGCGACGAGATCGTTGCGACGATCACGCAACTGGCGTTTTATGCGGGCTGGCCGCCCGCCATGACGGCTTTGCAGATTGCGAGGAAGCTCTTAGACGAGACCGGAAAATAAGGGCGACCTGAGCAGACCCTCGTGCCGGAGGCGACCACGCCCCCCTGGGACCACCGCTATCCCTCTGTTGGCGCCTTTATGGGTTTCGTCGCGGTAAGGATCGTGTGGTTGGCGAAGTCTATATGCCATGCACTGCTTACATTGCGGGATCGTAGAATTGTTCAGCAGCGCTCGGATGGGTGCCACGAGCACACTGCATCTGTTTGGCGATCGTGAGCATCAGTTCGATTTCGGCCAGCAAGATCCGGACACAGCGAAAGGTTTTGAGCCACAGCATGGGTCACGTGCGTTGCTTGATCGCCCGATGGTCCTACTCGACTACGTTATTGAGATACTTCGACTGGCGGATCTTGATGGGCGTTGCTCGACGCGTTTCAGGGCGTACGCGCGCTGCAAGCGCCGTGCAAGCGGACTTGCCGGAGCACGTCGCGGCGAATGTGCATCAAGGAGGCGAGGCGCGCACTTGACGTTCGCGTGTTTGATACGATTCGCTCCACCCGCCCCCACAGCGAACCCCATCATGGCGCGTGAAAACTTCAGCGATCTCCTTGCGTTCCTGGCCGTCGCGCGCGAGCGCAGCTTCACGCGCGCGGCCGCGCAACTCGGCGTCTCGCAGTCGGCGCTGAGCCACACCATCCGCAGCCTCGAAACGCGCCTCGGCCTGCGTCTGCTCACGCGCACCACGCGCAGCGTCGCCACCACGGAAGCCGGCGAGCGGCTCTTTCAGGCGCTCTCGCCGCGCTTCGAGCAGATCGACGCCGAGCTTGCCGCGCTCACCGAACTGCGCGACAAGCCGGCGGGCACCATCCGCATCACCGCGATCGATCATCCGATCGACACCGTGATCTGGCCGAAGCTGCGCCCGCTCCTCGCCGACTATCCCGACATCAAGGTCGAGATTACCGTGGACTACGGCCTGCGCGACATCGTCGCCGATCGCTACGACATCGGCGTGCGCCTGGGCGACCAGGTCGAGAAAGACATGATCGCGGTGCGCATCGGGCCGGACGTCAGGATGGCGATCGTCGGTTCTCCCGATTATTTCACCGCGCACAAGGCGCCGCGCGCGCCGCAGGATCTGCTCAAGCACAATTGCATTACGCTGCGGCTCACGTCGTCGGGTGGCCTGTACGCGTGGGAACTCAAGAAGGACGAGCACGAGTTGCAAGTGCGCGTGGACGGCCAGCTCACGTTCAACGCCATGCCGCAAATGCTCAACGCCGCGCTGGACGGTCACGGCCTGGCGTTCGTTCCCGAGAATGCCGCGTTGCCGTTCCTCCGCGCAGGCCGCCTGAAAAGCGTGCTCAAGGACTGGTGCCCGGTTTTTCCCGGTTATCACGCGTTTTACCCGAGCCGGCGACAGTCGTCGCGCGCGCTCGCGCTCGTGATCGACGCGCTGCGCTATCGCACATAGCGCAGCGCGTCCTGGCGCAAATTAAACGCCGATCTTGCGCCCTTCGACCGGATAGCCCGGATCCGTATATCGCGGCGTAGAGGCATGCCCCGGCGCCACGAGGCTGTCGACGAACGTTTCGTCATCGGGGCCGAGCTGAAGGCTCAGCGCGTCGATATAGCTGTCCCAATGCGCTTCGGTGCGCGGTCCCGCGATCGTCGAGCTGACGTGACAATTCTTGAGCACCCATGCGAGCGCGAAAGCAACAGGCGTCGTGCCGCGCTGCGCCGCGTAATTCGCGATCTCGCTCGCAATGTGCAGCGACTCGGCGCGCCACTCCGTCTGGTGAATGCGCCGGTCGCCGCGGCCCGCGCGACTGTCGCCGGGCGGCGGTGCATCGACGGCGTATTTGCCGGTCAGCACGCCGCGCGCGAGCGGACTGTATGGTACGACGCCCAGCCCGTAATGCGCGGCCGCGGGCAACTGCTCGACCTCGGCCGTACGATCGACGATGTTATAGAGCGGCTCGCTCGCCACGGGCCGGTCCATGCCCATCTGGTCGGCGAGGCGCACGATCTCGGCAATGCGCCAGCCACGGAAATTCGACACGCCGAAATAGCGCACCTTGCCCTGGCGGATCAGATCGCCCACGGCGCGCACGGCTTCGTCGAGCGGCACGTCGGGCAGCGCGCGGTGAAAGTAGAGCATGTCGATATAGTCGGTTCCAAGGCGCTTCAGGCTCGCCTCCACCGACTGGTAGATCCACTTGCGCGACTGCCCCTGCTCATTCGGCCCCTGTGCGAACGGGAAACCGAATTTCGTCGCCACGACCCAGCTGTCGCGCTGCGCCGCGATTGCCCGGCCGACGATTTCTTCCGAGCGGCCCGCGTGATAAACATCGGCCGTATCGATGAAGTTGATCCCCTGTTCGAAGGCCTTGTCGATGATGCGCTTCGACGCGGCCTCGTCGGTCTCGCCGCCAAACATCATCGCGCCGAGGCACAGCGGGGAAACCTTGAGCGCACTGCGGCCCAGATTGCGATAGTCCATATCCTCTCTCTTCGAGCTCGTTGCCAAAGTAGCGATTTAAATACGTAGTCGTTTTTCGATAAAGGCCTGGATCGCGCATGCTTTCATGAATGGGATTCATGAAACGCTATTGAAGAACCGCGCCCTCCGCCGGCAGGTTCGCGCTCTCGCGCAGACAATCCAGCGCCAGCGCCACCGCCGCGCGGCTCACGCTGTCGCGCCGCCAGTACATGGCCACCCCGCCCGAGCTGCCGAGGGGCATCGGCATGGCAAGCACGCGCAGCACGTTCAGCCGCGAGAAGCGCACGGCCGCGCGATGCGAGGCCACGCCGATCAGGTGCGTCTGGTTCAGGAGCGTCACATTGAGCATCGACGAATTCGACTCCACGGTGTGGCGCGGCATGCTGCGCCCCGCCGCGGCGAGCGCCGTTTCGAGCGCCGTGCGAATGGGCGTGCCGGCCGGCCAGACGATCCACGCATACTCGAACAGATCGGGCCAGTCCAGCTTGCGGCGTTTCGCAAGCGGATGCCCGAGCCCCACGACGAAGTTCACCGGGTCACGATAGAGCGTTTCCATTTCGAGCGTCGGGTCGACCTGCGCGTTTGCTGCGCGTCCCACCACGATGTCGAGGTCCCCATGCACAAGCGCCGGCATCATGAGGTTCATCGTGCTTTCGACGAGGCGCACCTGCGCGCGCGGCATGGCCTCGACGAGGCGCGCGACCGCGAGCGGCACCGTGTCCGCCGCCGAAACGCCCGACGTGCCGATCGAGATCAGCCCGCTGCCGCCCTCGCGCAGCGCATCCATGTCGTCGCGCGCGCTGTCGAGGTGGCCTTCGATGCGCCGCGCATGCTCGATCAGCGCCTCGCCGTAGGGCGTGGGCCGCAGTCCGCGCGCGTGGCGCTCGAAGAGCGGCAAGCCGATATCGGCTTCGAGATCCTTGAGCCACTTGGAAAGCGCCGGCTGCGTGGTGTTGAGCGCCTCGGCCGACTGGCTCAGATTGCCGGTCTGCGCCACGGAAAGCAGCATCTGCAGGTGCCGCAGACGCAGGCGATGTGTCCAGTCCATGTGTCCCCCACTTAGCCATATCCAAAAACATATGGATACGAAGAAATCATGATTTTACTGGATATGGCTCGCTGGCTTATAAATACGTTCAACGGCGACGCAAGCCTAACGCCGTGCCGACGAATACACGGAATAAAGGAGACTCGCATGTCCAGCATGTCAGCCAGCGCAACGACGCCCGAACGCGAAGCCTACTACGCGCAGATCGCCCGCAGCGGCATGTCGCCGCTCTGGGAATCGCTGCACGCCCTCGTGCCGAAGTCGCCGCGCCCGCAGGCCCTGGCCGCCATCTGGAAGTACGCGCAGTTGCGCGAACTCGTCATGCAGGCAGGCACGGTCATCAGCGCCGAAGAGGCGATCCGGCGCGTGCTCGTGCTCGAAAATCCCGGTCTGCCCGGCAAGTCGAGTCTCACGCCCAATCTGTACGCCGGCCTGCAACTGATCCTGCCCGGCGAGATCGCGCCGAGCCATCGCCATACGCAGTCGGCGCTGCGCTTCATCGTCGAAGGCAAGGGTGCGTGGACGGCAGTGAACGGCGAGCGCACAACCATGCACCCCGGTGACTTCATCATCACGCCCTCGTGGACCTGGCACGATCACGGCAACCCGTGCGTCGAGGAAGGCGGCGAGCCCGTGGTGTGGCTCGACGGTCTGGACATTCCGCTCATCGCCCATCTCGACGCGGGCTTCGCCGAGAACTATCCCGAGGCCACGCAGCCCATTGCGCGACCCGAGGGCGACAGCTACGCGCGCTTCGGCCACAACATGCTGCCGATGCGCCATACGGTGAGCGCTCCGACCTCGCCGATCTTCAGCTACCCGTATGCGCGCAGCCGCGAAGCGCTCGACACGCTCTACCGCGGCGGCGAACTCGACGACTGGGACGGCGTCAAGCTGCGCTACGTGAATCCGGCCACGGGCGGCTGGCCCATGCCCACCATGGCGACCTTCATGCAATTGCTGCCGAAGGGCTTCAAGGGCAAGACCTACCGCAGCACCGATTCGACCGTCTACTGCGTGGTGGAAGGCAGCGGCGCGGTGCGCATCGGCGAGGAACGCTTCGCGTTCGACCCGCACGACGTGTTCGTTGCGCCCTCGTGGGTGCCGGTGCAACTCGAAGCGCAAAGCGACGCGGTGCTGTTCAGCTACTCTGATCGCCCGGTGCTCGCCGCGCTCAATCTGCTGCGCGAAGAACGCATCGGCTAACGCCCTGACGGCGAGCGCACGTCCGATTTGATACGCGTTCGCAACTTGATTCGTCATCCATATCAATCTGTTCACTCTCTCCAAGAGCAACCATCATGGCATTCGTTTTCCAGCCCGAGGCGCCCGTCGCCCTTGCCGTCGCCGGCTCGACCGATCAGTTCGCCGTGCGCCGCGTGTACTGCGTGGGCCGCAATTACGCCGCGCATGCGCGCGAAATGGGCTTCGACCCGGACCGCGAGCCGCCCTTCTTCTTCTGCAAGCCCGATAACGCCATCGTGCCGGTCGCCTATGGCGAAACGCTCGAACTGCCGTATCCGGCGCAAACGCAGAACTACCACTACGAGGCCGAACTCGTGGCGGTGATCGGCAAGGCGGGCTCGGACATCGCCGAGGAAGACGCGCTCTCGCACGTGTGGGGCTACGCCGTGGGCCTCGACATGACGCGCCGCGACCTGCAGATGAAGATGCGTGAAATGGGCCGCCCCTGGGAGATCGGCAAGGCGTTCGATCTGTCCGCGCCGGTGGGCCCCGTGCATCCGGCAAGCGCGGTCGGCCATTTCGGGAACGCAGGCCTGTGGCTCACCGTGAACGGCGAAGCGAAGCAGAAGAGCGACGTCTCGCACCTCATCTGGTCGGTGGCCGAAACGGTTTCGTATCTCTCGAAGTTCTTCCGCCTCGAGCCGGGCGACGTGATCTTCACCGGCACGCCCGAAGGCGTGGGCCCCGTGAAGGCCGGCGACACCATGAAGGTGGGCGTCGAGCGCCTGGGCGAGCTGACCGTGAAGGTGGTTTGAGCCGCATCCGCTCTACAGGAAAGTCCATCGTGCAGCTCTACAGCTTCTTCAATAGCTCGACTTCGTACCGCGTGCGCATCGCGTTGCGGCTCAAGGGCGTCGAGCATGAGTATCTCGGCGTCAACATCCGCACCGGCGAGCATCGCGCGCCGCAGTACGTGGAGCACATCAACGCTTCGGCAGCCGTGCCCGCGATCGTCGAAGGCGACTTCCATCTGGGCCAGTCGCTCGCCATCATCGACTGGCTCGATGCGCGCTATCCCGAGCCGCGTCTGATTCCGGCAGAGCCGCAAGCGCGTGCGCGCGTGCTCGAACTCGCGTACCTGATCGGCTGCGACATGCATCCCGTCAACAACCTGCGCGTGCTCAAGTATCTGCAGGATGTGCTGGGCGTGACGCCGGAGCAGAAGAGCGCGTGGTATCGGCACTGGGTCGCGCAAGGCATGGCGGGCGTGGAGCGCCTGCTCGCGCAGGCCGCCGGGTCGCACGATGGACCGTGGTGCTTCGGCGCGGCGCCCACGCTGGCAGACTGCTGCCTCGTGCCGCAGATCGCCAACGCGTTGCGCATGGGCTGCGATTTGTCCGCTTACACACGCAGCATGGCTGTGTATCGGCACGCCAGCGAGCATCCCGCATTCGCGGCAGCCGAGCCGCAGCGTCAGCCCGATTACACCGAATAGCCGCGCGCCGCGGGCCTCAAACAAGTCATTCAGGAGACAAGACATGCATACATCCAACGCCAGACGCAGCGCGATCGTGGTGGGCGGCGGCATCGGCGGCCTTGCTGCGGCGCTCGCGCTTGCGCGGGCCGACGTCCGCGTGCTGCTGCTCGAGCAGGCCCCGCAGATCGGCGAGATCGGCGCGGGCATCCAGCTCGGCCCCAATGCGTTCACGGCGCTCGACGCGCTCGGCGCGGGCGAGGCGGCGCGCAATCGCGCCGTGTTCACGGACTCGCTCACGCTCATGGACGCGACCAACGCGAAGCCCGTTGCGCGCATCGAAACGAGCGAGCACTTTCGCGAACGCTTTGGCAATCCGTACGGCGTGATTCATCGCGCGGACATTCATCTGTCGATTCTCGAAGCGGTGAAGGACAATCCGCTCATCCAGTTCCGCACCGACACGCAGATCAAGTCGCTCGAACAGAACGAGCAAGGCGTAACCGTGATCGACCAGCATGGCGAGCGCTACGGCGCCGACGCCGTGATCGGCTGCGACGGTGTGAAGTCCGCGGTGCGCGCGGCGCTGATCGGCGACGAGCCGCGCGTGACGGGCCACGTGGTCTACCGCGCCGTGGTCGACGTGGAGAACATGCCGAAGGATCTGCAGATCAACGCGCCCGTGGTGTGGGCGGGGCCGCACTGCCACCTCGTGCACTATCCGCTGCGCGGCGGAAGGCAGTACAACCTCGTCGTGACTTTCCATAGCCGGGAGCAGGAAGTCTGGGGCGTGCGCGACGGCAGCAAGGAAGAAGTCATTTCGTACTTCGAAGGAATCGACGCGTTGCCGCGGCAGATGCTCGACCGCCCGACGTCGTGGAAGCGCTGGGCCACGGCCGACCGCGATCCGGTCGAGCAATGGAGCTTCGGGCGAGCCACGATACTCGGCGACGCTGCGCACCCGATGACGCAGTATGTGGCGCAGGGCGCCTGCCAGGCGCTCGAGGATGCGGTCACGCTGGGCGTAGCGGTCAAGGCTGCCGATGGTGAATTCGTCGAGGCGTTCAAGCGGTATGAGGCGGCGCGTATTCCGCGGACGGCGCGCGTGCTTTACTCCGCGCGGGAGATGGGGCGCATTTATCACGCCAAGGGCGTGGATCGGCTCGTGCGCAATGCGCTGTGGGTGGGGCGTAGCCAGGAGCAGTTCTATGACTCGCTGCAGTGGCTTTATGGTTGGAGTGCTGAGAATTGTCTCGATACTGGCGCGGTCTGAGCCGCTAGTGCGTTTGAGGTTTGCCTGGGTTCTGGTCGTAGTTCCTAGTCGCTTTGGCCTTTCCTTGTTTTCGCGTCGGTATGCAGGCGTTGCCCCTGTGCGGGGAATTTGATTAGTCTCTCTCGGTATCCTAGAGTTAAATTCGTCAACAGAATCAAGACCTTAAGTTCATCCCGGTATCTCTGGGTTCACTGCGGTTTGCGGCGCGTACTGTCCTCGAATAGTCCTCGCGTCGTGAACCGGCCACTTGAGGACAAAAAATGGCGAAGCAACTACAACGTATCAACCGCGAACTGATCCGACGGCTTGAAGGCGAGCGCACGGTGGCGCTGGCCCGAGGCGAGGTGCCGAAGCTTCGCGACGTCTACGACGACACCCTGACCGGCTTCGGGCTGCGCATGCGGCCGAACGGTTCGGTATCGTTCGTGTACCGCTGGAGCGCACCCGAAGGCCAGCAGAAGAGGAGCATCGGACGCTGGCCGGGGATGACCGTCGAGGAAGCCCGTGCGGCAGCGAAGGCCTTCATCGGACGCACCGATCACAAGGCCGACACGATGCCTACGCGCGTCGCGAAACACGAGCGGCGCATGGCCGATGCGAGGCACTGTTCAATGCCGACCGTCGGCAGCTATCTCAATGATGCTTACGCGGCGTACTGGCGTGGCACGACTCGGAGCGAGACGCCCGAACAGAACCTGAAAAATATCCGGCGCGATTTCCCCGACCTGATGAACAGCCGGCTCGATGAGGTGACACGACCGATGATGAAAAAATGGATCGAGGCGCGGGTCGCGGCGGGCTGCAAGCCCACGGGTATCAACCGGATCCTCGGATCGATTGGCGGCCTGTTCTCGCACGCCGTTGAGCACGAGATTATCGGCAGCAATCCGTGCGCGCGGTTGCGCTGCAAGACCGATCCCGAGGAAGAAGCCGCACATGGCCGCGAACTGACGGTCGAAGAAGAAGAACGACTGCGCGCCGTGCTCGCGGCGCGCGAGGCGCGTCTCCGGGAAGAGGCAGCGGCACTCATGCGGGATGGTCGCAGGCTATCGAACCTGCCCGCCGCACATCATACGTTCGTTGACCACGTGCGGCCGGCCATCCTCGTCGCGATCAACACCGGCCTGCGCCGCAGTGAACTGTTGCGGCTCGAATGGAAGTCGGTCAATTTCAGGGCTCGCACGATCACGGTTGAGCCGGCCACGTCCAAGGTGAAGAAGCGCCGCGTGATCCCGATGAACCGTGAAGCCTATGAGACGCTGATTGCGTGGCGGCATCAGGTGAAGTGGGTGCGGGTATTCACCGATGAGTTAGGCGGCCCATTGCGCGAAGTGCGCGACTGGCAGAAGGTCAGGCGCGAGGCGAAGATCGAGGACTTCCGGTTCATGGACTGCCGCCATCACGTAGCTACGCGCATGGTCAATGAAGGCGCGTCTCAGTTTCATGTGCAACGGCTCCTTGGCCACAAGGATGCCCGCATGTCGCAGCGCTACATGAAAGCGCGTGAGACGAAGCTCGCCGAAGCGCTCGCGCTACTCGACCGGCCACGCACGGCCGAATCGCCGGATGCCGACGAGATCGCGGCGTAGAAAAGCAATGTGACTCTCATGGAAGCCTGCAGATCAGCAGGCTTTTTTTGTGTGACTTTGCTCTGGTCTGCATCGGTTAATATAGGTGTCTCCTGTATGAAGGAAACACCCGGCTATGCCCACCGACCTTACGCATGTCGTGCGCCAGCTGCGCCGCGTCAGTGTGCGCGTTCACACGATGCAGGAATGGCTCGACCTGCTGCAACACCAGATCGAGCGAGCGCAAGAACCCAACCCTGAACTTGCTTTCGAACTAAGCGCGATCCATGACGCCATGTACGACGCCGGCGCCTTACCCGGCAGCATGGCCGACCAGCTCGGCGCGGCGGCGCTGGCAGCGCGATCGCTGGCCGTGAGCACAGCCAACAAGAAAAACGCAAACAAGCCACGCGGCACCGACGAGGACGTGAGGGCGGCGCGCGCCGCGTTCGATGCATGGGGTGGCGCCGCGATGACGCCCGAAAAGCGCCGCGAGTGTGAGTTGCACGTGGCGCACGAACTTGGCACGAGCCGCCCGAAGATCACGCGTTGGTTTGCCTATTTCATCGAGCACCCCGACCTCTCATAGCGCCGCTATCACATGTCATAGCCCCGCTATGGCATGTCACGTCTTGCCCGCTCTATATTCCCTGCACCAACCTTGTAACTGCGAGCCTGTTGTGGGCTCAATCATTCAAGGGAGGTAAGCATGGATACGCCCCGCCCGAAGTCCGTCAAGCAGCTCTGCGACTTCTACGGCATTTCCAAGCCCCATTACTACGCACTCAAGGCGAAGGGCCTTGCGCCGGCCGAACTGAAGCTCGGCAAGCGCACCATCATCACGCCCGAAGCCGAGCGCGCGTGGGTTGAAGCGAATACGTTGCGCGCGGCCGCCAACGCGAACGCAATCGCGTAGGAGCCGGACATGATCCACCATCCCTATCAGGACCAGCACACGGTCGTCACGAACGGACAGCACGCGGGCCGCAAGGGCAAAGTCGTCGGCGCGCACCACGACCTGACCAACGGCGCAGGCGACTACTTTGTCGAGATCGAGTTCGACTCGCCACCCGGTTCAAAGAAAACGCCGGCTGAGCGCGACCTCGTGCCGTCCCGCTACCTCGATCACAACGAGTAGGAGTTCGCGATGGATGCACCGGATCTGGCGGCTGCGCTGCGGCGTCTGGAGAGCGACGAGCCAGGCCGCAAGCGCGTGCGCGGTAAGGACACAGAGGTGGATCGCGTGGTCGATGAATTCTTCGCGAAGGCTAATGGCAGCGCGCGCATTGGTGCCGCGCCGGGTTACAGCTACAGCGACTTCTACGCACACATGCCGACGCACAAGTATCTGCACGTACCGACCGGCGAGTTGTGGCCCGCGTCGAGCGTGAACGCGAAGTTGCCGCCGATGAAGGTGGGCGACGATAGGTACATCAAGGCGAGCGCATGGCTCGACGAGCACCGGGCTGTGATGCAGATCATCTGGATGCCCGGTGAACAGCAAGTAATTGAAGGTCGCGTGATGCAGGCCGCAGGCTGGCAGGCGCACGCGAGCGCGCAGTCGTTCAACCTCTACATGCCGCCGGCGCTGGTGACGGGCGATGCGACAAAAGTCGGACCGTGGCTCGGACATCTCGCACGGCTATATCCGAACGACTGGACCCATCTCGCGGATTGGTTCGCGTACACGGTGCAGCGGCCGGCGGACAAGATCAACCACGCGCTCGTGCTCGGCGGCGGCCCGGGCATCGGCAAGGACACGCTGATCGAGCCGTTGTGCGTGGCCGTCGGCGCGCACAACGTTGCCGATATCACGCCCGCAGTCATGTTCGAGCGCTTCAACCGCTGGGTGCGCAACAAGCTCGTGCGCGTGAGCGAGGTGCGCGACCTGGGCGATCTCGACCGGTATGCCTTCTACGAACACTGCAAGCCATATCTGGCGAGTCCACCTGACGTGATCCGCGTGGACGAGAAGAACCTGCGTGAATACTACGTGGTGAACGCGTGCAACTTCATCTTTACCACCAACCATCTCACGGACGGCCTGTACTTGCCCGCCGACGACCGGCGCCACCACGTCGCATGGAGTACGAGCACGAGCGCCGAGTTCACCGACGCGTACTTTCGGAAGTTCTGGACGTGGTACGCAGACGGTGGCGTAGCGAACGTGGTGGCGTTCCTGCACGAGCGCGACCTGTCGAATTTTGACCCGAAGAGGCCCCCGCCCAAGACGCCTGCGTTCTGGCAGATGGTGGCCGCCGGCGAAGCGCCCGAAAGCGGCGAGATGCGCGACGTCATCGAACGGCTCGGCAACCCGCCCGCGCTCACGATCTCCGACGTCATCCATGAGGCGGAGGCCGCAAAGATGTACGGCCTGCGCGATGAACTCACCCTGCGCGCCAACCGCCGCTCGATCCCGCACCGCATGGAACGCGCGGGGTATTCGGCGGTGCGCAATCCGAACGCGCCTGACGATGGGCTATTCAAGGTCGGCGGCAGGCGCGTCGCGATCTACGCAAAGAGCAATCTCACGATTGCGCAACGTATCACGGCGGCGCAGAAGCACGCAGAGGGCGGCGGCGTTATATCGAAGCCGCAACCGCAGCCGCTACCCGATCAGTGCAGTAGGTGAAGTCAGTGGTTTCCTATCTCCATTCACGCGCGCGCCACGCCCAGCCCCGCATTTTTTTCGAAATACGACAGCGTGTGGAAGGAGATAGGAAATCACCGACTTCACCGACCCTACCGACGCGATGATCCGCCAAACAATCGAAAGGATGCGATATCTGCCCTGCAGCCTGCGCGGCTCGCAGGGTTCGCAGGCACCAAGCAACCGGAGGGGAACATGACAACCGAGTTCAAAGCGACGGGAGCAAGCGCCCGACCCACGCGGCAAGCGCGCTGGCCGCGCAGCGTCAGCGCCGCCGCATGCGCGTTTTTCAACCGCCTCGTGCATGGAGCGGCCGCCGAAACTGCCGCCGACCGCGCGGCGCGCACCAAGGCCCGCGTCGAAGCGCTGATCCGGCGTTTGCCGTGAGACGGCGATCGCAATCATGGCTCTTGCCGGCGATGATGCGATCTTCATCAACGTAAGCGCGCCGCGATGCAGGGTGAAGATCGTCCCGCCGATGCGCGCGAGGCAAGCGCTGAGGCGAAGCGCGCGAACAGTGCGCGAGAAAGGGCCTGCGTTTCATGACGACGCGTTCTAGACTTCTTACCAAGGAGAACATCATGGCCACCAAAGCAACGCGTAGCACGCAGCATATGGAGAACGTAGTGGACGACTCGACCGGCGATATTCCCTTGCCGGAATCCGGCACGGCAGATTCCTTTTCGCGGCTTGCGCAGTTGATGTCGACGAAAGACCGGCTCGTCGAGACAGTCGAATCATTGCCGGCCGCAATTTCAGCCGCCGAGGAAGCCGCCGCCGGCGCACGCCGCGAAGCGGTCGACGCCGAGATGCGCGAATGCGAGGATCCGGCATCGTCGCCCGCGTCCCGCAAACGGCTGGGCAGCGTGCAGGGTGCATGCGAAGCCCGCGCTTCGGATCACGAACGCGAAGCGCGCATACTGGCCTCGCGAGTGGCTGCGATGGAGGAGCGTATCGCAGCGATCGACGGCAAGATCGATACCGCAGTCGTCGAGGTGCGGTCTGACGTTACACGCGCCGTATCTAACGACGTTGACCGTTTGGCCGAACTGCTGATAGTCGCGGTCCCTCCTATCCGCGCGATTTGCGCGGAGTTGTCGGCGCTGCACGCTATCGCCCCAATGGCGTCCGTGGTCGACTTCGGCATCAGCGCCCATCTTAGCGACCCGCGCCGGTCGCTGGTGTCCTATGCGGGAGGTGGCGCAGGTCGGGACTGCGCGGCGAACTTGCTCTCCGTCGAGAACGAAGTAGGCCGCGCTGCCGCCGAGGCAGTCTGCGCAAGGTTTGCCTCTGCGCTCGAAGCGCTTACACTGGCTCGCTCACACCAGCCTTATGTGCCGCTCGCGAAGCGTCCGAGGGACTACGAGCGGCGGGGCGTACTGGTTGAATTCACAGGCTCGCCGCCGACGCGCGCTGCCGAGGTTGTGCAGCGCTGAAGTTCACGGGCTGCTCTGTTGCAGCCCTAGCGCCTGCGGATCATCATCGGCACAGCAGCAACCGGAGGTGACTATGAACCGCCAGGAAGTTGATCAACGCTTGGACCACGCGTTTGCGAAGATCGCGCCGCGCACGCCGTCGACCACGAAGCACGCAGCACGCGAGCCCGCCGCGCCGGCGCCGCGTAGCTCGCCACAGGTGAATGCCGTCTTGAAGGACTGGCTCGGCGCGACGATCGCAGCTGGCGTGCTGCAATCCGCTGCGCCGGCGACGAAACGCAAGTCAGGCAAAACACGCGGGTCGTCTGCGCAGCCGGGCGAGTGGTTGCCGCCCTCCGTCAGACGCACATGGGCCAACCGGTATCGGGCTGATGAAGGCGAAGCGCAGGCCGAGCGGTTACCGCACCGTCAATCGAGGCCGGCGGTCACGGTGTCGAAGACACGCCTGGCAAGTAGCCCGCTCAGTCTCGTGCACCTGCTGTCGTTTTAATCGAAGAGGATGTCCAGCCGGAGGTGACGAATCTGCGTGACGATGCCCGCGCGCAGATGAACAACACCGGCCCGCCGTCGCGCATCACGTCCCCGACACGGTGAGCGGCGGCACAATTGGATCGGTGCCGGTACATCGTTGACGACCACGGCTGGGGATGGACGCGCTTTGCGCACGTCGTACGCGTTCCCGACGCTGACGCGTAGAGCCTGTCATAGCGCCGCTATGGCAGGTGGTGGCTACAACCGCTCCCACGAGGACGCGCGAGCGGCGCGGGCACCGGTTCTCGCAGGCCGTAGAGGTGGACCCTCGGGCCCGATCCCGAAGGCCCCCTCGGGGGAGCCCCTGCGGGCTGGGGCCCCCATTTGCCCGGCTGCACTGGCAGACCGGGGGGTAGGGGTCGCGGGTCCTTCCACCCCTGCCGAAAAGCGTGGGCAATTGTGCGATCACCTTTTCCTCGTAGCTGCGGGGCGCGAAAGGCCTTTGCACTTTCCATTTTCCACTTTGCACGTCGCATTTTGCATCGCACCATCCAGAAGCGAACTTCGCCGGCGTCAGGCCGAGACCGCTTTGTAAACAGTTCGCAAAATTTAACTACGGAGCGAATCTCGTTTACTCGTTACGACAGAGGCAACAGCTCCGACAACGTGACGAGGCAATCTTCACTGTTGGGCCTTTTCTGGATACCGATGTTAAGCTGCCGCCGTATCCTCATACGCGGCAGCTTCGAAAAGGCAATGTTCAACGAAACGATTCGGCAACTCGCGACGATTACCGATGCGGCGCAATTCGAACGCATCGCCACGTCCGTACTTCGGTCCGCCAAACCCGCGCTCTACGCGAACCTCTCCCATCAGGGAGTGAACACAGACGGCAAGACTGTAAAAGCCCCTTTGGACAACATCGGATGGGTCCGCGTAGATGGAGCCCCGATGTGCGTAGCCGGCGCGCATACGACCTCCAGCAGAGATGACTTGGAGGGAAAGTGGCTACACGATCCATCCACGGTCAAACCACGAAAGCCGGGTAAAGCGCCCACACAAGTTGCAGGCGATCTTGTTAAAGCGATCGGCGAGATTGCCGAGATGCGCAAAACGCACCCCGACTTGAAGGCGACCCTCGCGTTGACCTGCAACCGGGAGGAACCTACAGGCGTCCGCCTGAAAGCGGAAGCGTTAGCGGACGCCGCCAATATCGCTCTCGACATCTGGTCAGTATCGAGGATCGCCCAGTATTTGGACACTACTCCTGAGGGCCAGGCGATTCGCCACGCCTATCTAGGTACGCAAGTCGAACTGCTGTCAAAAAATGAGTTACTACGCGTGGGCGCTCTCAGCCTGAGTGCGAGAGACACGAAAACAGAAGCAAAGACCTTAGTCACACGGAACATGTCATTCGATGGCACCGGCCACGTATTGCTCTCGGGAGCATCGGGGATGGGCAAGTCAACTATTTGTTTTGGAATTTTGAGGAAGGCACTAGGCGAGGGGCAGCCTGGAATCGTTCTCGATGATCAGACGGTTAGGGAAGCCACGACTATCGAGCAGGCAATCGACATCGAACTCCGTCGTTACCTTCCCAAATTGGAGCCACTAGCTGGCCAAAAGGCGCTCGAGCTTTGCTCTGAGTCGGAACCTTTTATCCTCGTCGTGGAGGACATAAGTCGAGCTGAAAATGCGATAAATCTCCTGAACAAGCTCGTCTCTTGGATGCTGCAAGGAACATCGGCTCGCACGGAGAGCCCGCGCCGGCGATGGCGTTTTGTCTGTCCAGTCTGGCCCAGGTTCATCGCCGGGATCGAGAAATGGAACGAGGTCAACAGTGCCGGCATAGTTCACCCCATTGGATTGTATTCCGAAGACGATGCATTGGAGGCCGTGAAGCGTCGCGGTGATTCCCTGGGGCATCCACAACATGATCTAGCCGCCGCCGCAATCGCAAGGGCTCTCGGCCGGGATCCCCTGCTAATTGGGCTCTACGATTTCTCGGAGCCCACGCAAAGTCAGGATGTGATCACTCAATATGTCCGTCGCGAGTTCAACATCGTGGCATTGGCATCGGACCTTACTGTTACCGATCTTGAGACCGCCGTGGACGCACTCATGTCAAGGATGTTGCGACAGAAGTGCATGTCGCCTACTTGGCGGGAAATCCAGACGTGGTTGGGCAAAGGCGATGACTTGTCTGCTCTTCGCGCCTTGGTCGCGAGAGGAAGTGTCCTTCGACTTGGAAAAGGCGGCGATAGTGAGGTACTAGAAGCGCGCCATGATCGGGTCCTCCATTCGTTACTGGCCCGCTTCATCGCAACGACGTTGCGTGAGGATCCTGAAGCGCCTTACCTCTCTGAGCCGTACTTCGCGGAGTTTGTCGGCACTGCGGTCGCCCTCGTGGAGCTCGATAAAGCAGATCTGCAGATTCAGATGGAAGGAAGTCCATTGGTGGCCTTCTACGCTTTCAGGCATGCCGTACAAAGCGCAAACAATTTCTATGCGACATCCGCGGCTCGTGCAATCGAAGATTGGGTGCTCAAGGGGAAGACGCGGACATCAACATTCTATTTCCGACGGACGCTTGGTCTACAAATCCTCTCTGAGATCGATTCGGCTATGGTCCTCGAATTGACCGAGAAGTTTCCGTCGGACGATTGGCACGAACCACTATTTGAGGCGCGCTTCCGAAATGGTGACCTCGTCGCAGCACTGAATTGGCTGACCGAGTATTCATTCGACACCAGTGTGTCTGGGCGGCAAGAGCTTATTGACCATGTTCGCAACAAGTACGGTTCTGGCCTAGTCCGCGCAGTCGACAACACTTTGAAAACCCGACCATTGGAGATGAGGGCAATGCGAGGCGCGCTATTTTTGGCGGGCTATCTGGCAGACCCCAAACTGGAAGATGCCGTACGCGTAGCGTGGCAACAAACAAATCCGGAGGAGAGAGATCTAGTGGCATTTCTATGGGCCAGCGCCCGAACTTGCAGCCCCAATTCTGCCTTGGCCCTTGGATCTGTACTCGACGCTTGGGAAGCCCTCCCGGAACCGGACGATCAACTATCCGAAAAATTGACTCGATCGTCACTGGCGGCCCATGGCATTTCTTGGAAATTTTGTGATCACATTCCCGCGGGCCGCACTGCCTTACTTTGTGCAACGTGCCAACGAGTCTGAAGCACTGAGATGGCCGATTACTTACATGCTTCGCGGAATTGACGATCCCATCGCGGTTCAACACGAGGTCGAATTTCTCGCCGAGCGCAGCCGGCAGGTCGCCGATAGCGGCGGGATAGTTGACCACTTTTTGAGTGATGAGTGGCGTCGCCGGACCGAGAAACTTGGCAAGCCAATGTCAGAAGAGAGCAAACAACACCTGCTTAACCTCGCACTGAATCAGGACAATGATGTGCATCTTCGCAAACGCGCATTCTTGCTGTGGGAGATCAGTATTAGAGAAGGTGACATCAACGTTGCACGCGCAATTAAGACAGGGGACCCGTTGTACAACAGTGCGGTTTGGGCTCGTGTTCGAAGGCGTGACTTCACTGTGATCCCAGAACTGCTTGAGAAGATCAAAGAAAATCCGCGTTACTGGTGGCAGGCCGGAAGGTACATCTGGGCAGATGATCTAACCGTCGCATTAAAGGAGTCACTTTATGCACTGCCAGAGGTTCCGGAGGAAAAGCACGAAGAGCTCGGTGAATGGATTTTCCCCGAGCTAATGCTCCGGCTCGACATTAAAACCTCAGAGCAATTGCTCTTGGGCATATGGCCAAAGGTTCGAATGTTACCAACCTTCGTCCAACTCGCAATGTGCTTAGCGACACCGCGGCTCGTCGACTTGGCGAATCTTGCGATATCGGAAGCGGCAGATCCTCGTAAGCTATTTGAGCACTTCTTGCATACTGCTGGACTAAACATAAATGGGAGAACGGACTTCAGCCGTTTCGAGCAACTAGATGCGATTCGCCCGCATTTGATCCATTTTTCGGAACTCGAACTTGCCCAACTCTGGGATTTCTGCAACGAACGAAATTGGCAAGAATTTCGGATAACTTACATCGAGCCGATTCTCGCAAGCCTCCCGCCCAGTGCATTGACTCGTCGCCGCACTAGTGACTCTATCGACATGTCAGATCTTGAACAGGAACTGACGAGCAGGCGATGGAGAACATACCACTGGATCGAGCAACAAGAGCTCAACGGTGTGAAGCGCGAAGAGCTGTTCCCGGCACTTATTCAATGGGTTCAGGGAAAGGGCGATATCCAAGCTCTCGCAGTGGTGGCTGAAATATATTCCAAAGATGCTACTCGAACGGAATACTTACAGTTCGAGGACGTAGCGGAGCGAATTGATGGTCACGAAGACATTCTGGCAGCGGTAAAGTTTGCCGTATTCAACAGAACCTTGCTCTAATTGTCGGTTCCCTTCGGGAAGCCCTTTCCTCACGTGTAGGTGAGCGTGTCGCGGGTGAGGTGCTACATGCATTCGACGTCGGCATGAACGCGCTGAGAAAAGGGAAAAATCCGATGCATAACAAATGCTTAAATTTCTGATCTTAGTGTTCAGTTGGGTTTTCAATAATTTGGGTACTCCATGAGAAGAACCATCTTTTATTCTTGGCAATCTGATCTTCCCGCTGCAGGAAATCGCAACCTCATCGAAGACAGTCTCCGGCGAGCTTTGCGTGCAATCGGCCGAGAGCAGGATGCTACGGTGGAACCAGTGCTGGACCGAGATACAGCCAATCTCGCCGGAGCTCCAGATATCGCGCACAGTATATTGGCGAAAATCGCAATGGCCGATGTCTTCGTAGCCGACGTCAGCATAGTATCCGGCAATGAAACTCGTCTCGCACCAAATCCAAACGTTCTCGTTGAAACTGGATACGCCGTTGCAGAACTCGGATGGGGAAATGTGCTGTTGGTGCAGAACAGCGCATTTGGCGGCCCTGAGTTATTGCCGTTTGATCTACGAGCTCGACGCACGGTCGTGTATGAGGCGACGGCCGGCACAAACCGGGCAGAGGCACGTGCCTTACTGCAGGGTCGTCTTGAGGCAGGATTACGCGCGGCGCTCGAAAGCGGGCCGGCGGGGAGCCTTCCGACCGGCCGCGAAGCAAATTTGTGGTGGGGAAAGTGGACATTCCGCGTTGCCGATACTATGGGTGGCGAACTATTCATCCGAGAAGTCGGCCCGAACGGTTTCCTCTTTGATCTTACCGTTCATCATGGAGCGCACCTAGGCAATCTCACCGCGTTTGCGCGTGTCGTCTCTCAGGATCTTGCCTATTGTCGCGTTTCAAACGGCGATGGTCAGCCGGAAGGCGAGTTGGTATTTCGGCGAAGCATTGATAACGGGCAGCGCACTATCGATATCGAAGAGACCTTGCCTTGCACGTTTTATCATGGTGCCAGAGCTCATTTCGGTGGACGCTTCTCCAAAGAACACGAGCCTTGGTTTGACGCGGGCCACATGAATGAAGTTGAGGTCGCGCGCCTATACACTATAGTCGGCGAACACATCGACAAATTGCGACGCTGTACCGGCGACATTGGCGAAAGAGACAATCTGGACGGCGAGCTAGGTGCGAGAGTAGTTTGGGGAGGCGTTGCTGGTCTCTACACGATCATGGAAAGCATTGTGATGCTCAACCGGTATGGGCAGATGTGGGTCGCATATATCGACGACGAGACAGTGCGATATTTCACGAACGTTCCAGCCTATCGGGACACCCTGCCGGCGACAATCGAAGATTGGCGTAGCCGCTTCGCTGAAAAGACAGTTGTCTATTGTGAGCCAGTGACCGTTGTCCCGATGCACCGTGTATAGCTCAATGGTCCACGATCCTGAAGTGTAAATTGAACGCTAAGCATCGGGGCGACGGCGGCATAGTCGCGCCTTGCTTACACGATGACAGTCGCGCCTAAGTCTTTTCGAGGGTCTAGACACTCTTCGAAGTGGGTCGATCTCTGCCTCTAGTATCGGGTCATGAAGCCTGAGCCACGCTGCCTTTGCGCCGGAACTTCGGCGCCTTCGCCTTTCACGCGCAGCATGGTTTCCATCATAGCGGCCGTGCTCTCGCGCTCGCGCGCCAGTTCCAGCGCGTGATGATCGACCGTGCATGTGGCGGTACGATCCGCGCGGCGAAAGGCGATCCATAGGTAAATAAAAGCCGGGAAGACTCCAAACAGAAAGAAGAATACAAAGGCGATGATGGAGACGCCCTGATAGCGGTGCGGCGTCTGTGCCCGGCAGACCGGGCAGAATTGCATCCGAGTTTTCATGATTGCTAGCGTACGAGGTGGCAGAAGGCGCAGCGAGTGACGAGGCTCTTAGTCGCGTCGAGATAGCCCATCACCGATGACACGTAGGGGTACTAGTAGGTCGTTGCACGCTTTGCAGCGCTCAAACGTTGTTCGGAATAAGGGGTTTTGTAGAAATCGGTTACGGCATAAGTGCGCACATGGATGCCATCTATCAATTGCCAATTAACGGTAACTGTGCCGGTGTTTTCATCGTGCGTGTAACACCCATACAGATCGTCAGCGCCACTTCCGTAGCTGTGAGCAATACTGCCGGTTCCGGAACCAGCGGGACATGGAATGTCGCTAAGTTCGATACGACCGCCGCTGGTATTCGGCATGGTCGCGATGACGCCAGCAGCATGCGCCGATGCCGCGGCAATCGTAAGGCTGGCGGCGACCAGCGCGGCCTGAATGACGTTGCGAAACATGTTCTTCTCCACGAAAGTTGATTTGCGTCATTGCAAAGTTGACATATCAACTATAGATGGAGATGTAAGGGTATTGTATGCGTCAGGGCGTCGCCAATACCCGTTTAAATAGCGGCTTCTAGACGACGTAGGCACTTGTGCCGAGTGAGGTAAGGAGTTTCCGGAGAGGCTGATCACATGTCCGCAAACGTGGCTATACAGTGGAGAACTGAGGAGTCGCTGATATTGCGCCAGTCTGAAAGGGTGTTTAGGGGCGACAACCGTCGAGCACATTACGCTGTAGCCGGCCAGCTGCCGCCGGTCATCGATGGCAGCTTTCGGGTAAACTGAAACGCGTCTGTCGTCATTTGAGAGGGCCCATGGCAGCACCCCGTCATAGCAGAGATTCCGGCGGTTCGTTCATGCTGAACAACCCCGACGACGACACGCCCATCAAGGAAATGCTGTCGCTCGGAAAGTACCTCTACCTCATCACAGAGAAGTGCACCTACCGCGTCCAGATGGCCGACCAGGTTGACCCTGAGCGAAAAAACTTAGCCCTGCCGCCTGTGTTCCAGCAGAAGCTCTTCGAGCTGGGCACGGACTCGGAGTTACTACGGCGAACATTGATGCAAGCGAGGGTCTTGTTCCGCAAGGAGTTCCTTTGCATCGACCCAGACAAGGCGTTGGAGCTGACGCTCGAGGCACTGGCAGAGCTGGCGGCGTTGCACGAGGTTTGCAAGAACTTTGCTTCATCGGAGCAGGCGGCAATCGACAAGCTGGAAGCGAGCCCGTCGAAAGACAGGAGCCAGACGGTGCCCTCTGCCGGCAACGTTCAAACGCAGTGCAAGGCTTTCGCTCAGAAGGCCGACCACTTCGCGGCAAAGCTCATGGAGATCGTGCGACTGTTCTATCTCGAGCAGAAAGGAAAAAATTGGGACGCCTTGCAGGCGATGGCCAAGGGCCGCTACGGCGACAGCGACCCGTTCTGCGAAGTGCTGAACATCGCGGTTCCTGTGCTGAAGCTGGTGCGCAACACGCGCGACTGCCTTGAGCACCACTTGCCCGGCGTAGTAGTACGAGATTTCGTGCCTGAGCCCGACGGAAGGATTGCCGTCCCGACCATCGAGGTGAATTTCCGAGGCAGCTCGCTCGAGCGCACCCGCATTTCCTCTTTCATGTCGCAGGTCGCAAAGCACCTGCTGGACACGTTCGAGATGCTCGCCGCTCATATGAGCAGCAAACACATGAAGCCGTTCGCCGGCATGCCCATGGAGATCGGGCTGGTGCCTGAGGATCTGAAAAATGCTTGGCACGTTCGCTTCGCTTTCGGGATGTATGACCAGAATGGGCGGTTCGTCCCATGTCGCTGAGCGAGGGCTCCAAATGAAGTGCTGGATTTGTGGTTCAGAGGAAGCCGCGACGCGCGAACACCTGGCTAAGGCCTCTGACCTGAAGGCGTTGTTCGGTAAGCCTTCTCAGCGTGAACCCCTTTTTTTCAGCGCCAGCGACCGCCCCGGCATGCCCACACGCCGGAACCTCCGCGTCGGCAGTCTCAAGTCGGACACGCTGAAATTCGCGCACCGCATCTGCCTCACCTGCAACAGCGCGCGCACCCAGCCATACGACTACGCCTGGGAGCACTGCTCATGGGAACTGCGCGCGGCGATGCCGAGGCTGCTGGCGAGAGGGTCATTTCGCGCCAACTGGTTGTTTCCCTACGACACGCGCCGTGCGATGCGCAGTGTGCATCTGTACTTCACGAAGCTGTTCGGTTGTCTGGTGGTCGAAGGCGGAATCCCCATCGACACCGCGCCGCTCGCCGAGGCCATCACGAGCGGACAACCACATCCCTACCTCTATCTCGCCTTCGGTCAGCTGGCGATGCCAATTGAAATGGCCGGCGGAAGCGACATCGACACGGCGCAGGTGAATGGCAAAGTCGCCTTCGCCATGTGGTTCTATAACGTAGGCGACCTGGCGGTGAATGTGATGTACGCGCTGCCTGGCGAACAGCGGCAAGGCCTGGAAGTTGCTTGGCATCCCCGCATGGGGGCTCAGTGGCTACGTTTCACGCGGTTTGGAACAGCGAACTAGCCACCAGGCTGGGAATCGCCCGACAACGACTTGAGTTCCATTGCGTTTGACAGGCAAAGCCCTTTCTGCACACGGGGCCGGCTTGTACGTGGTGTTGGTGGCCCGACGCGCTTGGACCCGTCCCGAATAGAGGCTCCTGCCGCTTACCTCATTCGTTGAACGACTACTTTCGGGTGGGCCAGTTCACCCAAGCCAACTTCCGCTATGGCGCGATCTCGGCCGACCACGTCGGGCGGCAGTCGGCCCAGACTGTGTCAAAACGCCTGGCCAGAGGAGATTGACAAGATCTGTCTCGGTATTGGCCGCGGCATGTGAATTGCGGGAACACCAGCTTCAAACCATGGCCACGCATATTGCAAAGGCTCAACAACCCCGTGCGGGCATCATGCTCGCATCGCCTTCATAGCCATTTCCGAGCCGATCAGCTTGATCACCCGCTTCATGTTGTACGCGAGCACATGCAAGCTCATCTCCGTGCTCACCCGCTCGATGGTTTTTGTCAGGAAATGGGTTGCACCCATCCACGCCTTGATCGTGCCAAATGTATGCTCGACAGTCTGCCGTCGGATTCGCATCATCTCAGGGGCTTGGTCAAGTCGCGCCTGCATCTCGTCCAGAACAGCTTCGTGTTCCCAGCGTGCCACGCGGCGTTGAGGACCCGGTGTGCAGTCCTTTTTTAGCGAACATTGCTGGCAATTAGAACTCCAATACTTACTGAGTTTCAGGCCTCGCTCAACGGTCGAGAATCGCCAGGTGAGCCGCTCGCCTGCCGGACATCGATATTCGTTCGTCTTTGCGTCGTAAATGAAGTCTTCCTTGCCGAAGCGGCCATGAGCCGTAGCGCTCGATGTCACCGTCTTTGGAACGAACACGGTTATCCCAGCCTCATGACATGCGAGTATCTCTTCGCTCTTGTAGTAGCCGCGATCCGCTACTGCGGTGAGCTTGTCAACACCCATCTCTGTGCGGGCAAGCTTCGCCATCGACGTTAACTGATCACGGTCGATGCCGTCATTAGTCACTGCGTGCGCGACGATCAGATGGTGCTTTGTGTCAACCGCCGTCTGGACGTTGTAGCCGACGATGCCAGTTCCGCGCGTCTTCATCGAACGGGCATCCGGATCTGTGAGCGATATCTGTCCGTCGGGCGCCGCGTTGAGTTGAACCTCGATCTCCTTCAGACTGCGCATCTGCTCTTTCAAGGCCGCGATCTTCTCCTGCAGTCGCTCTGTCCTGGCCTTCGCGATCGCAGGCTCCTGACGATCCGCTGTGTCCATCGCCTCGAGATAGCGAGCGATACTTGACTCAATGTCGCGCATCCGTCGCTCGAGCTTGGCGCTCGTGAAGTTGCGGTCGCGGTGGTTCACCGCCTTGAACTTGCTGCCGTCGATCGCAACAATCGCTTCTGCGAAGAGGTCCAGACGCTGGCACAGCATCACGAACTGGCGACAGACGCTGCGGATCGCCTTGCCGTTGTCTTTACGGAACCGGGCGATGGTCTTGAAGTCCGGCGCAAGGCGCCCCGTGAGCCACATCAGTTCAACATTGCGCTGGCACTCACGTTCAAGACGACGGCTGGATTGAATACGGTTCAGGTAACCGTAGATGTAGATCTTGAGCATCACCTCGGGATGATACGAAGGCCGCCCGGTCAGCGCTGGCTCGACACCTTCAAACCCCAGCTGCCGGAGATCGAGTTCATCCACAAAGACGTCCACCACGCGCACAGGATTGGTGTCCGTCACGTAGTCATCGAGCGCTTCGGGAAGGAGAAAGCTTTGTGTACGATTGTCGCCTTGCACGAACCGCTTCATCTCGCTCCATCCCTCGCTGTCGGATGAAGCATCTTAGCGCTTCAAAAAAGCGTTTTGACACAGTCTGGGCCAGGAAGAGACGATCGAAGATTTGCGTCGTATGACCGAAACTCGGTGCAGAGCGGTCATTCACCAGCTATCGACACCCATGCTCACCGAATAGTCGTTTTTTTGCGAGCGAAACCTACGCCAGTCGCGACGGGCGAAATGAGCTGAATTGAAAGCACGCCTCGCCCAGTACCCTCGCGCGAAGAAGGTCCTGCGAATGAAGCACGCGTCGGCCGGCCTCAGGCCCCGCCCTGACTAAGTGGCGCGGTCGGGCCTGCAGGATCAGCAGCAATTGGAGTTGCAGGCAAATTGACCTCCGACGCAAGGTTCGCGTCTTTGAACAGACGCTTGATTAGCGTCCCGAGCCGAGCAGAAGCGCTGTCCGATACGATGTTTCGGCACGCCTCTACGAATCGGTCCGTGGCAGCGCCGAAGTGAGTTTCGTATGTCTGTCTCTTAATCCGCATATCTAACATACGGCGCATTAAAAAACGTAGATCGTCAACGTCCAGACTTCGAATGGTCGACTCGAATTCGGCCGCAGTGGCCGTCTTCATCACGACCTCTTCGCGAGTCCCCCAGCCGTTGTGCTTTACGATGTACTTGCAGGTGTCAAACAGTGTTGTCTTCGACTGAGCTTTCGCCTTGATGGTCGCAAACTCTGCACTGATCTCCCGATGAAGCGGCCTGTCGAACGGGTTTTCGTCATTGATGTCCTCATGCTGTTGCGTCCGGAACCAATCGAGCCAGCCTCGAACTATCGCCTCGCCAACGTCCTGCCCACCTGGCAATGGGGTCAGCGCCAAACACAGTTCTGTGGCGATGTAGGGATCCATATGTCTCGCAATCGGGACTAGCTCTTTGGCTTGCTCGACAACCTCGGCCTCGCTGAGGTGGTAGTCCCAAACCAATCGTTTCATAAACTCGCGCGACTTCTCCCGAGCTTGCATCGCGTCGGTTTCGGCCGCGTAACGCTCAACGATTGTCGAGACCGCGCCAGCGTCGAATTGACCCGACTCCAGAAATTCGACAACGAGCGCTTCGAACTCATCGCACGAAGTGATGCCAAGCTCTTTCAGAAGCAGTCGCCATTTCGCCTTACGCTTGTCGTCCTCGTCGGGTTCCTTGTTCTTATCCGCCTGACGGTCGTTCCAATCAGATTCGGATCCCGTCGCTAAGACGAACTGAAAGTCCGGACCGTTCTCGATACCCTTGAAATTGATTCCCGACAAAAGGACGATCGACGGAACGACGCGTGCGAGCACTGCGTCCTCAAGCTGCCGCCCGCCAAGGATGCGGTTCACTGCACGGATCACCTTGCGGATGACGCGAATGTTGTTCAGGTCGCAAGCTTCCACCGCTTTCTTGATCCAGTCCGAGTAGCTAGACGGCGTCAGGTTTACTGCAATGCGGAAGGCTTCTTCGGGTGTCGTAAGCAGCCGGATTTCCTGATCGATCACCTTCTCTCGAAGCGTGTCCCAAACCTCACGCTTGGCAAGTTGGTCATCGTTAAGGATCAGAACAAACCGCGCATCGTATTGTTGGGTGAACTCGTCAATGAACCCTAAAACCTCCTCAATACCAAGCTTCTCGTGCTTGCGCTCGATGTCGTCAAGGACGATCACCTTTCCGCTCAACAAGCCCGGGACTACCAGCAAGGCCACTTCGTCGAGCGCGGCAAAGCCTTTGTGCACTGATTCAAGGACCTTCTTTGCGCCCCTGATGGCTGTGCGAACGCTTTCCATTGCAGCCGAGTTCGTTCCGACCTTTGGAATTGCACTTTGCACCGCTTTGAGCTTGAGCTGATTCATTTCGCCCAAGCCGAACAGCGATATGTAGATCGCGGTGTTTACCGTGGGATCTTTGGATTCTTCCTTAACCTCTCGCCACAGATGGCTTTTGCCAGTTCCCCACTTGCCTGATAGCGCGATAACTCTGTTGTCTGCATCGCCGAGCAACTGGGTTAAATGCTGCTTCGTTTCCTGCAATGACATTCGTCCTCTCCCGACTCATCGAAAATGCATAGATCTAGCTGGCTATTGAACGGCGTAAATTCTGCAATAGCTGGACGCTCGATGACACTGATCGGCATTCAGACACGTCAGCGGCCGATCGCTGCGAGCCGAGCGGAGTGCGTTCAACTACATCAACACGAAGGGCGGCGGTCAAAATATGCCTCTTGCATGAATTAGCATCTATCGGCGCAAGTGGATGAGGTGTGAGACCGAATGGCGCCGGCTCGGGGTATTCACCCAAATCGTTTTGGCCGATCAGAGTGTAGGCGTTGCTCTTGATCGTAGTCAAAGCGAGATGCGCTATCTTTCTGCCGGTAGGCTCGTCTGGCTAAAGAATTATTCATGTGCTGCCGATATACAGAAACGACGGAGCGTATTCATGCGTTTTTATTGACCGCGCCCGCTCAGTGCGGACAATCATATTGTCATTGGATTTTAAGTTAATTAAAAATTGGCACGCAAATGAGTCTTTCTGGTATTTCTGATTTTTGGCTTAACGTATTGGCCTCTATTGTCGCCAGTATTTTGTTTACATTATTAGCGAAAGTCGCTCTTGATAAGTGGAAGAAGGTCGCCATCGGCTTGGGTGCTATGGCCATAATAGCTATGGTCGGATCGTTTATCGTATTTGCGGCCGTGACGGTAACAAAAGAGATTGTTTCATACAGGGAGCGAGTCAATCTTCAGGATAAGGTATCGGCATACGTTAACGGACATTATCCCGATGAAGTGAAAAAGGGTTACGGCGTAGAGGTTATCGGCGTTGGAGCACGCGTATACCTCGGCTTCGCCTATCCCAAAGGCCATGGGTATCCCGAACCGAGTCCATTGTCCACCTCGTTCTTCGAAGCAGAGATCACGAATCTTTTAAACGACAATGGGTATTCCGGAAGGCCGCTCTGGGGCTATCTGGCGCAACCGTTGTCGGTTGAGCAGGTAGAAAATCTCAACCAAACTAGGTGAGCGACCGCTCCGGGGTCGATAACGGGCCTTTGGCGACAGACGTCGAGCGACAGCTTCGGGGCGTTCTCAGCCGGTTGCCTCGCGCTCAATAGCAACCACGCAGTGCGTCCACAAACGGGCAGTCATTGCAGCAGGTAATGCTGATCCAGACTTTGATCAGTTTGTCGTCGATCCGAACGGCCGCAAGGTGTTCCGAGCGCCAGTGGACGGAGATATCAAAGTGACGCAAACGATGGAGGGGGCAGGTCTGTCGAAGGCTCGACGAGACAACTCCGCTCGACCTTCACCGGCGACGAACTGGAACGTGGCCAGGCTGATGCGATTCTGCGCATGACGGTGCGCTCCCGGGATCGGCCGTACGATGCAAGCCGAGCGCCACCGTGCTCACGCGCGAGCAAAGTCGATCCGGTAGCGTTCGCCATCCCATTGAGTGACGCGCCCGACCAGCAGGCTGCGGGCGTCGCGATGCCGCGTATAGAAGTACTGGTTTGGGCTCCCTTCGATACGTATATACGCGTGAACCGGCAGTTGGCGCTCCATCGCGTCCTTGAGCGTCGCATCGAACGCGACTCCGGCTGGCGTGTCTGCCCATCCGTTCCACCGCGGGTTGCGCACGTTATCGACCACGCTGCCGTCAGGCTGAAACAGATCGGCCGGTACGGCGATGACTAGGACCGGTGTGCCAGCTTTCGGATCGACCCCGATGGCTGCGCCGATCTCGCGCTCGTAGGGGGCGAGATTGATGCCATAGGTCTGGAAGACGCCGCGATGCGAGAGGTGCATGACGATTCCGGGCGTGCGTGGTAGCGAACCGGTCAATTCTAGCGTGCTGACAGCGACGCCGAATACAGGCCACGTGGGCGCGAAATCCCGGTCGTGGCGACGCTCGGCCTATGCCGATGCTAGGCCAGAACGACTGGGGCTGCCTCCGGGCGCTTTCTGAGCGACGACGCAAATCCATGAGACGCCTGTCCAGCAAGGGCAAACGGCCGCACCGACTGTCGCGCGGAAAACACGCGGCGCTAGTCCTCACGTAGTCCTCGTTGCGCAATTCTGACCGTCGCCAGCACGTTATAATCAACGCTAAGGTCTTGATGGATAAGGGTTCTGGCGTACTGGGCGTGCGGATCGACGTTTTCCCTGTGCGGGGCGGCACCTACTTTCTTTGCGGCGGCAAAGAAAGTAGGCAAAGAAAGCCGCTCAAACCGCCAATGCCTGCCACGGTTCACCTCGCGCCATCAATGGTTAATGGCTCCGGAGCGTCTGTCGCCTCGCACCACCCAAGTTAGTGACAAGGCAGTCATTCATCCCGCTGCTCGCTACGCGCGCTGCGGTTGGGTCTGCAAGGGAAACCAAATGGGACGAATCAGGATTCGCGAGTATGCACGCACATCAACTGCCTTGGGTTATGCCCCACGGCGGGCGCAGCGCCGCCGGAGGTATGAGCGCCTTGTCACTAACCTTGAAGGTGCGAGGCGACAGACGCTCCGGAGCCATTAACCACTAGCGGCGCGAGGTGAACTGTGGCAGGCGCTGGCGGTTTGAGCGGCTTTCTTTGCCTACTTTCTTTGCCGCCGCAAAGAAAGTAGGTGCCGCCCCGCACAGGGGCAACGCATGCATACCGACGCGAAAACAAGGAAACGCGAAAACAGCCAGGAACCACAACAAAAAAGCTAACGCGCGAAATACATATCGTGAAGCTCATCCACATTCACATCCTTAGCGCGCGCAGCAAAGGTAACCTTCCCGCCCTGCATGAGATAAACCTGATCAGCGAGCCGCAACGCCATATTGGTATTCTGCTCCACCAGCACGATAGTGCGCCCCGCCCCCTTGAGCCGATCGAGAATCGCAAACACTTCCTGCACCATCACAGGCGCAAGCCCGAGCGAAGGCTCATCGATCAGCATGAGCTGCGGCGACGACATGAGCCCGCGCCCCAGCGCCAGCATCTGCGCCTGCCCACCGGACAGCGTGCCAGCAGGCAGCGCGCGACGCTCCTTGAGCAGCGGAAACAGCGCGTAGACCTCCTCGAGCTGCGCTTTCGCCCCAGCGCGCCGCGTCTTCGCAAACGCGCCCAGCATCAGGTTCTCCTCGATCGACATGTCGCGGAAGATCATGCGCCCTTCGGGCACCATCGCAATGCCGCGCTGCGCCATGTCCCAGGTGGGCACGCCCGCGAGCGGCGCGCCGTCGAAGGTGATCTGACCGCGCTCCAGCGGCACGAGCCCCATGATCGCGCGCAGCAGCGTGGTCTTGCCCGCGCCGTTCGGACCTACGATGGTCGTGACCTCGCCGCTCGGGATATTGAGCGAAACGTCCCATAACACGTTGATCGCGCCATAGCCGGCGCGGGCGCTGCTGACCTCAAGCATGGGCCGCCTCCCCCGTATAGCTGCGCACGACTTCGGGATCGCGGAACACTTCGGCAGGCGGCCCATCGGCGATCAGCTTGCCGAAGTTGAGCACGCACACGCGCCTGCACAGGTTCATCACGGTCTCGATATCGTGCTCGATGATCAGGATGCCTACGTTGTATCGCTCGTGCACCGCCAGCAGCGTTTGCATGAAGCGGCGCTTGGTGGCCGTCTCGAGGCCCCCCAGCACTTCGTCGAGCAACAGCAGCTTCGGCCCCGTCGCGAGCGCCTTCGCCACCTCCAGCGCCTTGAGTTCGGTGAGCGCGAGTTCCGTGGCCGCGTCGCGCTGCGCCTTGCCTTCGAGTCCCAGGAACGCGAGGATTTCGTCGATGCGCGCCTCGTCCACTCGCCCCGTGCCGAAGCGTTGCGCGACGATCAGGTTCTCGCGCACCGTGAGTTCGTGCATGGGCTGCGGCACCTGGAACGTGCGCCCGATGCCAAGGCGCGCGCGCCGGTAGAGCGGTGCTTTCAACAGATCCACGTCGCCGAAACGGATCGTGCCGCTCGTGGGCCGCACGAGCCCTGAAATCGCGTTGAAAAGCGTCGTCTTGCCCGCGCCGTTCGGGCCGACCAGCCCCACCACGTCGCGCGTGCCGAGCGAGAGCGATACACCGTTGACCGCCGTGATGCCGCCGAAGCGGATCGACACGTCCTGCAGGCGCAGTTCCGCCGGCTGTTCAGCTTGCTGCATAGACACCTCGCCGGGTACGTTTGAAGCGCAGCGCGGTCAGACCCGCGGGGCTCGCGATGATCATCGCCACGAGCAGGATGCCCAGCACGATCTGGTGCCCCGTCGGCAGCAGGCTCTTGAGCACGAGCTGATCCACCAGATAGACCGTCACCGCGCCCACCAGCGGCCCGAGTATGGTGCGATAGCCGCCGCAGATCGCCGCAATGATCGGCACGACGGCCCAACTCGCGTTGAACGCGTAATCGGGTTCGAGAAAGTTGATGTAGTGCGCGTTGAATGCGCCCACGAGCCCCGTCATCAGCGCCGAGAGCATCAGCATGGCGAGCTTGAGCATCACGCTGTTCACGCCCACCACGCGCGTGGCGTCCTCCGACTCGTGCATCGCCCGCAGCGCGAGTCCCACATGGCTGGCGCGCAGCCGCGCATAGATCGCGGCGAACACGAGCACGAGCGTGAGCACGACGAGATAGCCGCCGCTCTTGCTGCTGAAGTCGAAGCCCGCGACCTTCGGCAGCCCCGGAATGCTGGAGAGGCCGCTCGCGCCGCCCGTGAGATCGGACCATTCGGTCGCGATGATGCGGAAGATTTGCGCATAAGCGAGGATGGCGAGCGCGAAGTACGGCCCCTTCAGGCGCAGTGCGGGCGCCATGGCGAGCGAGGCGATTGCCGCCCCCACGCCGCCCGCGAGCATCGCGGGAAACACGGGCCAGCCGGCCTTGAGCGTAAGCAGCGCGGAGATATACGAACCTACGCCGAAAAACGCCGCGTGTCCAAAGCTCACCATGCCGCCGAGGTTGCCGAGCAGCGCCCACGCGAGCGCCACGCCCGCGATCGTGAGCGAGGCGACCGCCAGGCTCATCAGATACAGGTTCTGCCCTAACACGAGCGGCACGCACGCATACAGCACGGCCAGCGCCACGGCGAGCCCAGCCAGGCGCAGGCCGGACCAGGTCGTTGTGGATTTCAATGTCGACATCGATCTCATCCCCTTCGTTTCGCCACACCGAACAAGCCGTTCGGCAGCACGTAGAGCACGAGCAGAAACAGCAGCATGCCCGCGAGTTCCTGCAACGCCGAACTGGCGAGCGTGACGGTGAGCGCTTCGGTAATGCCGAGCAGCATCGCGCCCGCCAGCACGCCCGGAATCGAGCCCACGCCCGCGAGCACGGTGATCATGAACGCCTTGACGGTCAGCGCTTCGCCGACGGAAGGCTGGATCGCGCTCGACGCGTAGATCGACACGCCCGCGCACGAAGCGAGCAGCCCCGCCACGATGAACGAGATCAGTTCGGTCTTGCGCGGGTCGATACCCATCAGGCGCGCCGCATCGCGGTTGCTGGAGATCGCGCGCACGGCGCGGCCATACCACGAACGCGAGAGCCACCACCAGAGTGCGAGCATCAGCACGACGCTGATACCGAACGAGAGCACTTCGCTGCGCATGGAAAGCAGGTTGCCGAGCATCACGCTGTCCTGTAGCCATGCGCTGCCGGTCGAGTGCACGTCGGCGCCCCAGCCCAGCAGCACGGCGTTGGTCAGCACGATGCCGATGCCGTAGGTCAGGATCAGCGAGTTCAGCTCGCGGTCGCGTTTGATGCGGCTAATCAGATACCACGCGGCGGCGGCGGCCGCGCAGACCACGGGAATCGCCACCGGAATCGCGAACACGGGATTGAGGCCGAGCTTCGTCTCGAACGTGTAGGCGATATAGGCGGCAAGCAGCACCAGCTCGCCGTGGGCAAGATTGATGATGCGCATCGACCCGAACACCAGCGCGAGCCCCAGCGCGACGAGCGCGTAAGCGCCGCCCACGAGCACGCCCGAATATAGCGATTGCAGCAACAGGTCCGTCATCGAGGCTCCTCCTTCGTTGCGCGCGCAATTACCACGGCAGCGCGGGGTAGTTCAACTTGCCCGTGGCGCGCTCCTTCGGCCACACGAGCACGATGCGGTTGCCCTGGATCTGCGCCATGTTGTTCAGGAACGCGGGGTTGTCGCCGTTCGGCGCGAAGCTCACCTTGCCGATCAGCGTGTCGTGCGGCTTCGCGCGCAGTTCGGCGGCAATGCCGTCCTGCTTGAGCGTGCCCGCGTCGGCAGCGCGCGCCATGGCGTCGAACAGCAGCCGCGACTGCACGTAGGCGAATTCGGCCAGGTAGTCGGGCTCCTTGTGATAGGCAGCCTGGTACGCCTGCACGAAGGCTTTGCCGTCGGCCGTGCCGAAGTCCGCGGGGTACGGCAGCATCGCGCAGCCGATCACGTTGTTCACGAGATCGGGATAGTCGGTGGTCATCTTCGGCGTGACGATGGACCAAGCGCCCATCACGGCTTTCAGTTGCGGGCGCAGCACCTTGGCGGCGCGCAGAATGCCGATATAGTCGTTCTCGTACGCGATCATCAGCAGAACTTCAGGTTTGTCCTGCAAGCGCACCTTGTTCACGAGCGGCTTGAAGTCCGTCATCGCCGGGTCGAACGCATGCAGCGTCACCGTCACGCCCTGCGCGTGCAGTTGCGTCGAGACTTCGTTGCTGAGGTCGGTGGTAGCCTGCTTCGTCGAGGCGAGAATCGAAACCGACTTCACGCCCATGGCGTTCAACTGCCCCACCACGGCCTTCGAGTAGCCCGATGCGGGCCCGATGCGGAAAAAGTGCTTGAGGCCGCGCGTGGTCATCGCGCTGTCCACGGCCCCCGAGGTGATATAGACGATGCCCGCCTTGTCGGCCGCTTCGGAAGCCGGGCTCACCGAATTGGAGCCGTAGCCACCCGTTATGGCGAGCACGCCTTGCGATGCAAGTTTCTCCACCGCCGAAACGGCCTTGGCGGGCTGCGCCTCGTCGTCGACCACGGTGAGCGCGACCTTGTGCTTGCCGCCGCCGTTGTTGAAGAGATCGGCAGCGAGCCGGATGCCTTCGAGCTGCGCGTTGCCGGCCCGCGCCATCGAGCCGGTGAGCGGCAACTCCACGCCCACGGGCAGCGTGTCGGCAAAAGCGGCCGGCGTATGGGCGAGCAGCGCGCAGGCGCTTGCGGCGCCCGCGCCGATGCGAAAGAGTGCGCGCAAGAGGGCGCGCGGCTTGCTGCGAGTCGCGAAGCGGACCATCGAACCTCCAAAGCTGAGTCTCGGGAATAGGAAGCGGCGCCGTTCACATGCGGCGCTCGCCCTGTTTCGTTCTTCTATGTTTTTGTTACCACGGCACGCCCGGATACACCGGTTTCGCCGTTGCGTAGTTCGCGGGCCAGACGAGCGCGAGCTTGCCGTCGCGCGCGAACTGGCCCATGTGCGCCACGTAGTTCGCGTTGTCGCCGCGAGCGTCGAACGCCACTTTGCCAATGAACGTGTCGTCGCGCCGGGTGGCGCGCAGCGTGTCGGCCAGACCGCCCTTGTCGAGCGTGCCCGCCTTCTGCGCGCTCGCGATCGCGTCGAACAGCAGTTGCGCGTAGACGAACGACGTCTGCGACTGATAGTTCGAGCCGGTCTTGAAGAGCCGCTGGTACGTATCGGAGAAGTCGCGCTGGTCCGCCGAGCGGTAGTCAGCCGGCGAGGAGAGCACGGTCGCGCCATACACGTTCGGCACGAGATCGGGGAACGACTGCGCCATCTTCGGGCTCGCGAACGCCCATGGCGCCGCAATCGCCTTCAGGTCGGGCTTGAGCACGCGCGAGGCGCGCAGAATGCCCACGTAGTCGTTCTCATAGCCGAGCATCGCCATGGCGTCGGGCTTGTCCTGCAGCTTGACCTTGTTGATGAGCGGCTTGAAGTCGTTGATCGAAGGATCGTAGGCATGCAGGAAGGTCTTCACGCCCTGCGCCTTGAGCGCCGTGTCGAGCTGCCTCGCAAGGTCGCTCGTTGCGTCCTTCGTCGAGTAGACGATCGCCACCGACTTCACGCCCAGCGAGTTGAAGAGGCCCACCATGCCCTTCGTGTAGCCGGGCGTGTTGCTCACGCGAAAGAAGTTCTTCAGGCCGCGCGTGACCATGTCATCGCTCGTGCCGCCCGAGGTCACATAGACGAGTCCCGCCTTGCTCGCAGCTTCCGACGCCGGGCCGGCGCAGTTCGAATTGGCCGCGCCCGCAATCGCGACCACGTGCTGCGAGGCGAGCTGTTCGACCGCGGCAACGGCCTTGGCCGGGTTCGATTCGTCGTCGACGGCCACCAGCGTGATCTTGTCCTGCGGATGGCGCCGGTTGTAGATGTCGGCCGCCACCTGAATGCCGCGGTACATTTCGGTGCCCGCCTGCGCAAGCGCGCCGGTGAGCGGGAGTTCCACGCCCACGCGCCACTCCGCGGCGTGCGCGAACGACGGCGCGAGTGCGATGGCCAGCGCCGCCGCCAGCGCGCCGCGCAGGTTCGCCGGTGCGGGCCGTCCGCGTCGCGGTTTGCCGATGCCCACGTGCTGCGTCCTGGGTCCCGTCATGTCTCCTCCTTTGCCTTTGGGGGCTTTTGTGTGCTTTGGAGTGTGCTGCGCGGCGGCCGCCTGATTCGCTTGTGCGCGCCACTGGACAGGTGCCAGTGTGGTTCAGGCGCGCAAAGCCAACAATTCGTTTTCGGGAAAGCGGGCGTTCGGCTGGCTGGAAGTCGGCATTTGTCCCAATGCCTGCGCGTGTGCAGCCTGCGGATCCATCAAGGAGGGGCGAAAAAAAACCGCTGCACTCGGGCAGCGGTCATGGAGAAACGGCCCGGCGCATCGCATTCGCGATGCGCCATCAAACGGACGGTCTATGGCGCGCTCAGGCCGGCGCGTTTTCGGTGCTCAGCTTCGTCACCATGCCGGTCTTGGCGTCGTAGGAATAGCCCTGCTGCTCGAGATGGGCGCTGACCGCTTCGACGACCACTTGCTGCTGGGACTCCTTGCGCAGCAGTTCATGCTCCGGCACGACCTGGCCCAGCTCGGCGGCGAGGCGGCGGCTCAGCGAGGCTTCGCCGGCGCTGCGGGCAAGACCCACGATCGCCTTTTCGTTGGCCTGGGCCAGTTGCTGCTTCAGTCCGTTCGCGTACTCGGACCAGCGCTTGATGTTCTCGCGCGCATCGGCAATCGCGGCGGCATGCTTGGCCGTATCGCTGGCAAACTGGGCCTTCAGCGCTTCGACTTCTTCGGGATCGGCGGCCGCAGGCTGCGCCTCGGCTGCGCCCTCGCCGACTTCGCTCGACACCGCGGCCTTGGCGAATTCGCCCAGTTCGGCGAGTTCGGTCGCGCGCTGCTGCGCGGCGTCGGCGCGCTCCTGCGCCTCGGTCAAGCTCGCCGAGAGACGCTCGATTTCGGAGGCGTCGGCCGTGCGCTCGTCGCTCAGGCTGGCGAGCTGCTGCTGGGCATTCCGCAGTTCGGTGGCGGCGGCATCGCGCTCGGCCTGGGCACCGGCGACCTGGTCGCGCTGGGCCGCGTGCGCTTCCTGCTCGGCCTGCAGCGCCGCGCGAATCGCTTCGAGTTCGCCTTCGAGCTTCGCAACCGCTTCCGCATGCGCCGCTTCCAGCGCGGCGCGCTCAGCTTCGTCGCTTCCGGTCGAGGCTGCCGGCCCGGCCTGCTCGCTCGCCGCTTGCGCTTCGGCAGCCTGGCTCGCGTGCGCTTCGCGCTCGGCGGCCAGTTCGGCGACCGCGCGCTCCAGTTCTGCCTCGAGGGCCGAAACGCGCTCGGCCAGTTCCTCGGCGCGCTTTTCCGCTGCGTCGGCGCGCTCAATCGCGCTCGCGATGTCTTCCTCCAGACCCGACCCGGCATCGGCCTTGGTCTCGTAGGCGCGCGTCATCTTGTCCAGCTGGACTTGCAGGGCGTCGAGTTCCTGGACCGTGGTCTGCAGCTCTTCGAGCGCGTTGTCGCGTTCATTGCACGCGTCCTCGACGCGCTCGCGCATCGACTGCAGGCGGCGCGCCACGGCGCGCTCGGCCTCGTCCTGCGCCGACGTCCACAGACGGTCGAGCGCGTCGCGCATCGTATCCGTCACGGTTTCCGGCAATGCAGGGCGTTCCACGACTTGCTGCACGCGCGGCGCGCGCTCCTCGCGCCACTTGCGCAGGGAGGCAGCCACCGCGACCACCGAGCCGGTATGAACTTCGGACCAGATGGCCATGGGAGAAACCTTCTGGCCCTCGTCGGCCATCCGTTCCGCGATTTCAGCAACCAGGTCGTCCGTGATCGTAATGCTGCTTGACATATCTGCCTCGAGAAAGTGCGAGCCCACCCCGCGTTTCTAGAGATTGTCGGGCAACCACCTTCCGGTTAATCGCTCGAAAAGCCGGGTTTAAGGGGAGGTGTTCACAGGATTGGCGCGCCAGGCGCAGTCCGCGTCAAGCCGCGGCCGCCACCCAGGCGGGCGCCGCGGCAGCGTGGGCGAGCGTGCATGCGCCTCATTGGCGCTGCCCGAAAGCGACGAGTGAATGAGCACCGGGAGGTGCTTCAAACGCTGGTCCGCCTCGATCTTGCGCGTGAGCATGAAGCCGTCCATTTCGGGCATTTCGAGGTCGGTGATGACGAGCGAAACCTTGTCGCGAATCGGGATGCCTTCGCTCTGCGCATCGGTCGCCATCTGCCGGAGGATCTCCCATGCGGCTTGCCCGTTGTGGGCGATCACGTGCGGCACTTCGAGTGCGGTGAGCGCGTGCCCGAGCAGCGCGCGGGCAAAGGCCGAGTCGTCGGCGGCGAGAATGCGGCCGCCGGCGAGACGCACGGCTTCGCCCACGGCGTCGGCGCCCACTTCGGTGTGCTGCTCGGGGAAGGCGTCGCGCATGATCTGCTCGACGTCGAGCAGTTGCGCGAGGCGCGCGTTCTCGGTGCCCGGATTGATGCGCGCCACGCCCGTCGCATAACCCGTGGTGCCGCTCGATTCCGCGCTCAGCAGCTCGCTCCACTCGAGCCGGACGATGTCCTCCACTTCCTCCACGGCGAACGCCTGCGTGCCGCGCGAAAACTCGGTCACGAGCAGAATGCCAGGCGGCTTCCCCGATACAGAGCCGATCATCGACCCGATATCGATCACCGGAATGATCTGGCCACGAATATCCACCGCGCCGGCCAGATGCTCGGGCGCGCCCGCGATGGGCGTGACTTCGGGCATGGTCGCGATTTCGCGAATCTTGAAGACGTTGATGCCATAGAGGCCGCGCACCGCCCCCTTGCGCGCCGAACCCAGACGAAAGAGGAGCAGTTCGAGCCGGTTATTGCTCGTCAGAGTGGTACGCTCGTCCACGCCATGCTGCTGTACCGACTTCAATTTGCACTCCGTAATGATCTGTCGCGAACAGGCTAGGGGAACCGGTCATCCGGCTTACCGTTGTGCTTTACTCAGGGGGTTTCCGGCGGTCTCAGGCGAATGCGGGACCTGTTCGTGCCGCTCGCTCTGCTCCAGTGCCCACGAACATGAGCGCCGCGTCGATCGACCCCAGACTGCTCTTGCACGCGAGCCCCATCGCGCCACTCAAGGCGAGCCGCAGCAGTTGCGCGAGCGACGCCGGCGCGCAGGAGCGCGTCGGCGAGCTGACGGTACGGCGCGCCGTTCATCAGCAACGCCATCACCGCCAGCACCGCGTTGAAGGCGGCGGCGTTTCGAGCTTGACGATGTGGAGCAATTCGTAGCCGGCGAGCCGGCCCTTGATATCGGTAATCGGCTGGCGCGCCACCCGTGTGGCGCGCGGCGACGCCGCGTCCATCAGCAATCCGCCCAATTCTTTCTCCTGTGCGGCTGCTTTCCGCGTGACATCTGAGCTTCCCGCAATAACGGCTTGGGCGCGTCTACCTTGAGTCGATTTACACGTTTATCTCGTCTTTATCTGGTTAGCCAGCAGGTTAATTCTGGACCTTACAGGTATCGCTCATCAATGAACGGCCGCAGAAAGAAACCTCGACAGGGTTGTAAGTGACAGATCCGAACGAAAAAACACTCTCGTTATTTCGTCATCCGAATTAACAATCTGGTCAGACAAATGGCTGCCCGATGATTGGGCAGCTAATGTGTGGTCAAGCGAGCAGGGTTATCTCTGCGGCTTCGAAAACGCCAGCGTAGTGGACCCCGCATACCCAAGCAGCGCGGACACTTCCGCCGCGCCGCGCGCGATCAGCGCCTTGAAGCGCTCCATGCCCGGCACGCCGCGGCTGACCGGCGTGCCCATCACGAGTGCCGCGATCACCGCGCCCGACTCGTCGCGGATCGGCGCGGCAAAGCCCACCACGTCGGCGGAACTCTGTTCGACCGTGGCGGCCACGCCGGTATCGGCCACTTCCTTGATGAGCGCCTTCAACTCGCGCTTTTGCGTGCGCGTGGCAGGCGTGTGAGCGCGCATTTCGGCCGTGCGGAAATACTCGGTTTGCTGCGCCTCGCTCATTGCGGCCAGCAGCACGCGTCCGCCCGAGGAGGAAAAGAGTTCGCGGCGCTCGCCGATGCCCGCAATGAAGCGGATCGCGCTGCGGCTCTCCGCCGACATCACATAGACCATGGAAGGCCGGTCGCTCGCGAGTTGACCGATCAGAATCGTTTCGCCCGCTTCGAGCGCAAGGCGCTCCATCACAGGGCGCGCGATCTCGGGAAAGCGCCGCTGCGCGACGATGGCCGCGCCAAGCTTGAATGCTTCTACGCCGAGCGCGTACTTGCCGCCGTCATGCGTCAGATAGTGCGCGTGTGTGAGCGCGCGCAGCAGCGCAAGGAGGCTCGTTTTGGGCGTGGCGCTGAGGTCCGCGAGTTCGGTGAGCGTGGCGCCTTGCGGATGGTCGGCGAGAATGCGCAGCACCTGCACGATACGCGTAGTCGCGCGCGGTCCGGGCGACGCGGTGGATTGGATGCCCGCTTCGCGGTCTTCGGGAGGGTGCGCCATGGATCGATTGACGGTTGAACGGTGCGAAAAATTATACATGCCACCCTGCTCTCGAAAGGGATGCGAACCGGCCGCGACGGTGTGGCCGGCGCCCACTCAAACGGCTTCCTCATGCTCGCCGCGCGTGTGCACTCTCGCACTCGCGCCGATCGCCCCGCACGCGCACAGCGCGTCAATGCGCGCGGCGTCGAGCCCGAGCAGATCGTCGAGCAGCTCACGCGTGTGCTCGCCGAGCAAGGGCGGCGGCACCTCGTATTGCACGGGCGTTGCCGACAGACGCAGCGGACTCGCCACGCTCGGCGACGTGCCCGCCAGCGGATGCGCAATGCGGCGCACGGATTCACGCGCACGCGCATGCTCGGAGCCGAACGCCTGCGCCACGTCGTTGATCGGCCCGCACGGCACGCCGCACGCTTCGAGCGCGTCGATCCACGCGTCTCGCGTGCGCGTATGAAACGCCTTTTCGAGCACCGGCAGCAGCAGCGCGCGATGCACGCTGCGCGCGCTGTTGGTGGCGAAGCGCGGGTCCGCCGCGAGTGCTTTCAGATCCATCGCGCCGCACAGCGACCGGAACTGGCTGTCGTTGCCGCACGCGAGAATCAGATGACCGTCGCTGGCCGCGAAGGTCTGGTACGGCACGACGTTGGGATGCGCGTTGCCCAGGCGCCGCGGCACCTCGCCCGTGCAGAGGTAATTCATCGACTGGTTCGCGAGCATCGCCAGCTGGCAGTCGAGCAGCGCAATGTCGATGTGCTGGCCGAGGCCGCTGCGCTGCCGCTCGATCACGGCGGCGAGCACGCCCGTCGTCGCGTACATGCCGGCCATGAGGTCCGTGACCGCCACGCCGACTTTCTGCGGACCGCCGCCGGGCGTTTCGTCGGGCTCGCCCGTCACGCTCATGAGGCCGCCCATGCCCTGAATGAGGAAGTCGTATCCGGCGCGGTGCGCGAGCGGCCCGCTCTGCCCGAAACCCGTGACCGAGCAGTAGATCAGCGCAGGATTGAGCGCCGCGAGGCTTTCATAATCGAGCCCGTACTTCTTCAGGCCGCCCACCTTGAAGTTCTCCAGCAGCACGTCGCACTGACGCGCCAGTTCGCGGATCAGCGCGGCACCTTCGGGCGCGGCGATGTCCACCGCCATCGAAAGCTTGCCGCGGTTCGCGCATTGGTAATATGCACTCTCCACGGTGTCGCGACCAGCTTCGTCGCGCAGGTAGGGCGGCCCCCACGAACGCGTTTCGTCACCCGAGCCGGGCCGTTCGATCTTGATCACCTGCGCGCCGAGATCGGCAAGATTCTGCGTGCACCACGGGCCGGCCAGCACGCGGGAAAGATCGAGCACCCGTATGCCGTCCAGCGGGCGCCCGCGCTTGCCATGCTGTTGTTGTCCCTGCGTTGTCGTTGACTGCTGTGCCGATGCTGCTCTCGTTTGCTGCTGCATGTGAAATGACCTCTGCCTGGATTGCGAAACTACACGTTCATGCACTGCGCGTGCGCCATGCTCATTCGAGCGGCTTGCCCACCGTCTCGGGCATGCGCCAGTAAGCGAAAAGACTCACGGCCGCGCCTGCGCACACGTAGGCGAGAAACCAGCCTTCGCGCTGCTGCGATTGCAGCCATGTCATCAGATACGGTGTCGTGCCGCCGAGCAAGGCGACCACGAGGTTGTACGCCGCGCCGATGCCGATGCCGCGCACCGCGGTCGAGAACAGCTCGGCCATGATCGCGGGCGCGATGGCCGAATAAAGACCGTAAGTCAGCAAGCCGAAGCATTCGACGAGCAGCATCGAGCTCACGCTCGGCCCGATCGAGCGCACCACCGGATAAAGGAACACGAGATAGGCCGCCGCGAACACCATCAATTGCGGACGGCGCCCGAAACGATCCGACAACGCGCCGAAGAACGGCTGCGCAATCATGAAGACGGCAATGCTCAGCGTGCTGGCCAGAAACGCGTCTGCCGGCGTCGCGCCCGCGTGGCGGATCGCGTAGATCGGCATGAAGCTGATGAAGAGATAGAAGCTGAACGCGCCCAGCACGCTGATGCCCACGAGGCGCAGCACGGCCGTGCGATGTTGCGTCCACGTCCACCACAGCGAGCGGCGCTCGATACGGCCCGAGCGGCGCAGTTGCTCGAACGCGTGCGTTTCGCCCACGTTGCGGCGCATCCAGAAGCCCGCAAGCGAGCCACAGCCGCCAATGAAGAAGGGAATGCGCCAGCCCCACGCCACCAATGCGTCCTTCGGCATCAAGTTCGTCATCACGCTGGCGAGCGCGGAAGCGAGCAGCAGGCCCGCCGCGATGCTGAAGAACAGGAAGCTTCCATACAGTCCGCGGCGCTTCGCAGGCGCGGATTCCGCGAGGAAGGTGGTGGCCGCGCCGTACTCGCCGCCGACCGAGAGGCCCTGCACCATACGCAGCACCGTCATGAGCGCGGGCGCGAGCACGCCGATCGACGCATAGGTGGGCAGCGCGGAGATCAACAGCGAGGAGCCCGCCATCATCATGATGGTGAGCGTGAGCGCGGCGCGCCGCCCGAAGCGGTCGGAGAAGCCGCCGATCACCCAGCCGCCCAGCGGCCGCATGAAGAAGCCCACGGCGAATACAGCGAAGGTCGCGAGCAGCGAGGCGGTGTCGTTCTCGGCGGGAAAGAACTGCTTGCCGAAGTAGATCGCAAAGGTCGTGTACACCGACCAGTCGAACCACTCGACCACGTTGCCGACGCTGCCGGCGAATATGACGCTGGCCGTGCGTCGCGGCGCCGCTTCGGCCGCTGCGCCTGCCTGCGTGATTTCGGGGTTGGCGTTCATCCAGCTTGTCTCCTTGATTCCTGTTTTCAGGTTTATTCGAATCGTTCTGGCTGCAGGGCCGGCGGAACCGGCCTCGGGTTCCGAATGTAGCATCGGATTCCGAATGCCGAACAAAGCGCGTGCTTGGTGTATACCCTCGAAGCGTTGAAAACTCGGCTAATTATTCTTTACAAACATAAGGTTACAGGCACACCATCGGTCGACCAAGCTGTTCCGATGTTCGAACCGTGTTGCCGATATCGAAACTCGATTCTAGAATCGGAACACGATACCGGCGCAGCGCGCCATCCCACACCGGAGGAAGACAGGCATGACGACACACGAAGACGCCCAACTGCTCGGACGCGGTTTCTACTGGCAGGAGCTGCAAGCGGGTCAGCGCTTTCGCACGTTCCGGCGCACAGTCACGGAAACCGATCTGGTCAATTTCATTTCGGCGACCGGCATGCTCGAGGCGATCTTCATCGACGCGCATTTCGAGCACGGCGCCATGAGCGGCCGCCCCGTGCCGGGCGCGCTCACGAGCGGCCTGATCGAAGGCTTGCTGTTCCAGACCATGGTGCAAGGCACCGGGCTCGCCATGCTTGAGTTCTCGATGAAGGCGCACGCGCCGGTGCTCGTCAACGACACGATCTACGGCGTGGTGGAAGTCGAGGAAGTGAAGTCCACCTCGAAACACAATCGCGCCGTGGTCACGAGCCGCGTGGAGGTGCTCAACCAGCGCGACGAACTCGTGCTCTCGTACACGGTCAAGCGCATGCTCGCCGGCCGCCCCGAATGAGCGCGCAAGCGCCTGATGACTTCGCACTGCCAGGAACTGCACTGTAAAGCGCAGCACGCTATGACCGACCCTTTCACACTCCGAACCATTCCCCCCGAAGACGAGGCGTTGCGCGCGCCGGTGCGCGCCTTTCTCAGTGAAGCGCTCAAAGGCGTGCCGCCCGCCGTGCGCGCGCGCTCGTGGCTCGGCTTCGACGCCGACTTCAGCCGCCAGCTCGCGGCGCAAGGCTGGCTTGGCCTCACGCTGCCGCGCGAATATGGTGGCGGCGGGCGCAGCCCGTTCGCGCGCTTCGTGCTCGTGGAAGAACTGCTCGCGGCCGGCGCGCCGGTTTCGGCCCACTGGATCGCCGACCGCCAGAGCGGCCCGCTCATCGCACGCTACGGCACCGAGGCGCAGAAGGCGTTCTATTTGCCGCGCATCTGCCTGGCCGAGGCGTTTTTCTGCATCGGCATGAGCGAGCCCGACGCGGGCTCCGACCTCGCAAGCGTGCGCACGCGCGCCGAGCGTACGGCCAACGGCTGGCGCCTCTCGGGCCGCAAGATCTGGACGACTAACGCGCCGCATTCGCATTTCATGATCGCGCTCGTGCGCACCTCGGGCGCGACCGAGGACCGCCATCGCGGGCTCTCGCAAGTGATCGTCGACCTGTCGCTGCCGGGCGTGCATGTCGCGCCGATTAGCGACCTAACCGGCGACGCGCACTTCTCCGAAGTCACTTTCGACGATGTCGAATTGCCCGAGGACGCGCTGATCGGCACCGAAGGCGCGGGCTGGGAACAGGTCACCGCGGAACTTGCGTTCGAGCGCAGCGGCCCGGAGCGCATCTATTCGAGCATCGTGCTGCTGGAGGAATGGGCGCATACGCTACGCGAAGCCGCGCGCGCGACACACGCGCCGGTCGGCGAAAGCGAGCGCCGCACGCTCGGTGCGTTCGTGACCGAACTGGCCACGTTGCGGGCCATGTCCGTGGCCGTCACGGGAGCGCTTGCCGACGGGGCGAGCCCCGCCACGCAGGCCGCGCTCGTGAAGGACCTCGGCACCAGCTTCGAGCAAAGCGTGCCCACGCTGATCGGCGACGCGCTCGGCGCACATCCGCAGCAAGCCGTGGCGCACGAGCTAGCCGATACGCTCGATTACGTGACGAAGATCGCGCCGTCGTACTCGCTGCGCGGCGGCACGCGCGAGATCCTGCGCGGCATGATCGCGCGCGGCCTCGGGCTGCGCTAAACGAACGACGAACATGGAGAGGAACACCATGGATGACATGCTGACCGAATTGGCACATCACGTGCTCGCGCGTCACTGCACGCCGCAATTCGTGCGCGCCGTGGAAGCGGCGCGCGACCGCAACGCGGGACGCGCCCTGTGGGATCAGCTCGACGCGCTCGGCTTTCTCGACGCGCTCGTGCCTGAGGAAAAAGGCGGCTCGGGTATGCGCCTCGCCGCCACGGCGGGTGCGCTGTTCGCATTCGGCGCGCACGCGCTGCCGCTGCCCGCCGCGCACACCATGATCGCGCGCGATCTGCTCGCACGCGCGGGCGTGGAAGCGCCGCGCGGTCCCATCGCCATCGCGCTCGGCAATGCTTCGCGGCACGGCGCGGCCTTCGTGCCCTACGGGCTCGTCGCCGACACGCTCATCGTCGAAACCGCCGATGGCGCGAGCCTCGTCGATCTCGCCAGCGCCGAGTTGCGCGCGCACGGCGACAGCCTCGACGCCACGCTCACCTACCCCGCGCACGCGGCGCGCTCGCTGCCCCCCAATGTGCGTGGCGTGGGCGAACTGGGCGCACTCGCCACGGCCGCCACGATGGCGGGCGGCATGCAGCGCGTGTTCGACATGACGCTCGGCTACGTGAACGACCGCCAGCAATTCGGCCGCTCACTCGGCAAGTTCCAGGCCGTGCAGCAGCAGTTGAGTGTCATGGCCGAGCATGTGGCCGCCACACGCGTCGCGGCGCAGTTGGGCTGCGCGGGATACCACACGTCGGAACAGCGCATCGCGGCGGCCATTGCGAAGGCGCGCGCGAGCCGCGCCGCGCCGCTGGTGGCGAACGGCGCGCACGCGCTGGTGGGTGCGATGGGCATCACCGCCGAGTTCGACCTGCAGCTCTACACGCGACGGTTGCACGCGCAGCGTCCTCAATACGGATCGGAGTCGTTCTGGGACGACGTGGTCGGCACGCACGCCATCGATCATTGGAGCAATGTCGCGGCGGGGGTCATCGGCATTTACGATGCGCTCGACGAGGCCGCGGCGGTCGGAACGTAACCGCGCAACACGCAGGCATCACGCCGTGCCAACGCGCTCCAGGACCACATCCAGCAGCACGTTCGCGCCGTCGATGGAGAGTGCTCCCATTTCACTGGGAGAGAAATTTGGAGTTGGTGGAAGTCTTTGGCGCCGTGTTGCGCGAGCACCGTCTTCGCGGGGAGCTCACACACGAACAACTCGCCTTTGAGGCCGATATACAGCGCAAGTACGTCAGCATGCTGGAGTTGGGCCAGCATCAGCCAACGCTGACTACGCTTTTCGCGCTTGCTGCCGCTTTGAAATGCTCGCCCAGTGAACTCCTCGCCGAAGTCGAGCGGAAGCTCAAAAAAACACGTCGCTCGAACAAGAAAGCGGCAAATCCGGTCAAAAGGCACGTGAACGATGCTATCGACCAAGAGCGTGCCAGCGAGGCGACCGGTCGCTCACACCGGCGCCCGCGGCGCAGCAGCTAAACCCACCCCTGCTATCCAAGTGAAGATCTAATTTTCGCGGATTCAGAGCGTGGAAGAGGTCCATCGGAATTGCCTGCACGCTAGCGAGTCCACTTGCCTCCACGTCTTGGCGCCCGTGCTGCTTGTCACATCTACCAAGAAGTGGAGAGACTGGAGCGTCGAATCTCGTCCAATATCGTGAACGCGCTGACCCAATTAACGATAGTTGGCATGTCTCTGGTGGATCAGTTGGACTAGCTTCGGCGGCCGACCATGCACCGCGAGCACGTCGACCAACCGGCGAAGCGTGCTCCTCGACAGGGGAGTGATGGCGCCGAACTTGGGCCGGATACTGTAGGCGGGTTCATGGTGGCCGAGCGTTCGGTGACCAGCCCTTCACGGGTCTCGCACATTGCCGCCAGAAGGTGCTCTGCTTATGTGGTGCAACGAAACGCATCGCGAGGCAGGAGGCCGCCACACAAATCGCCTCCGCATCAATGTTATCGTTCCTCTTGCTAAATGGTGGATCGGGCGATGAGCGACGCGAAGGATCACAGACGGGCGAATCGCTTGCCGTCGATGCAGGGTAAAGCTGCCGCACGACACGGACGCACGGCGCCGCAGTTGCCGGGCAAACTAGAATGCTAGGTTAGTCATCCTTATTAAAACTTCGATCATTATATTTATGTTTACATGAACGCCCCCGTTTGCGCCAGGTGTTCGAGGTTTTGACGAATGGGATGGGCTGCACGTCTACATCCGGCCTCTCAGTGCAGCTTCAACTTCGCTGCGGGCCACTATGAAATCCGCGGACTCACGCCTCATTCAAATCACGAGCTTAAGAAGCTCAAACATAAATTCAGGCTTGGTGAGTCCCGGGTCCTACCCGATCTGTCATCACACTCGAATGCCGCCGCAACTTTTGACGTTCCACCCCTTTTAAAGAAAAGCCTGTAGACACCTCGATCGAATCATGACGGTGTCGTGCACACGTAATTTGCCCGGTATGGCTGTTGATGGGCCAGGACCGCCCAGATTATTTGAGCGAGCTTGTTGGCCATGGCAACGATTACTACATTCAACGGTCGCCGTTGCTTCATCTGCGTAACCCATTGCCCCGGCTCTTTGGCCTTATAGATAATGCTGCGCGCTCCATGCACCAGCAAAGTCCTGAGATACGTGTCGCCGCGCTGATATGACCGATCTGCTTGTCGATCGCATCCAGACCTCTCCATTGCTCTCTCAGCGTGTCGATCAACATTGCGGGGAGGCGTCCTGACAACCGTTCCAGAATCTCGACTATTGCCTTGTCGAGCGCTGCCCTACCACATCCCATCACTTCACCATATTCGCTCAACAGCCCGCGAAGACTGTTGATCTGCATCGTGCGGAATTTCACGAGTTGCTGACGCATACGATGCAGGGCAAGCACGGCCTGCTGGGCTTCGGTTTTTACGGCAACTGCCTTGCAGTCCACCTGGGTGGCCATCCAGATCGCACGCGCGTCGGCAGCATCGTTCTTATTACGGATGTTGAAAGCCTTGACGAACTTCCCCGGCATCAACTTGACCTCGTGCCCCATTTCAATCAACCGCCGAGCCCAGTGCTGTCATCCGCCGCATGACTCCATCCCGACGAGGCACGGCTGCCGATTCGCAAAGTACTGAAGAAACGCCGCCCTCTTGACCGACCGGTTCACGACCTCACCGGTGTCCGGGTCCACCCAGTGGACCTGCATCACGTTTTTTGCAATGTCCACGCCGACAATCGTATGCGCCATGACAGATCCCCTTCGGTTCCTTGAGTGAACCAGTATGATCAGCCTGAATCTCAGATCGATGGCTTTTTGCTGCCAGCATCGAGCCGATCGCGCGAAGCCTGCGATTAGGTGGGGGCGTTCATATCATTCAAATCTACGAGACGCTCGCGGACTGTCTGCCGTTCGCTAGCCGGAACGGTTTCGTAGCGAAACCGATGGCGATTCGCCAAACACCCGCTTGTACTCCATTGCGAACCGGCCCAGGTGGGCGAACCCCCATTTGAACGCGACGTCTGTAACGGACATCGGTTCAGCCGCCGCGCCGCGCAGTTCATCGCGCACACGCTCAAGACGCAGCTGACGCACCCAAGCCATCGGGCTTACGCCGTGGCAACTGCGGAAGCCGGAAAACAGCGTGCTTGCACTTACGCCTGCGAACTCGGCGAGCCGCTCAATAGTCAGGGGTTCATGCAGATGTGCGCGGACGTATTCCTCGACCCGCTTCACGTAGAACGGCGCAAGCGGTCCACGCGAGGGCCGCGCGCCACTGCGCGCCGTGTTGGGCTGCCCATAGACGAGCGCGTTGAGCAAGGTCGACTCGAACTGCTCGTAGGCGAGTGGATGACGCAGCGGGTGCGCCGGATCGCTCAATGCATTCCCCAGCACCGAAAGCAGTGGCAACAGGCACATGCCCGATGGTGAAGCTAGATCGAATGCAGGCTCGAACTCCACCGCTCCGCGCTCTTCAGTGCCGAAATGGCGCGCGCAGTGGCGCTCGATCGCTTCGCGCTCGATGCGCAGGACGACCTGCGGACAACGAATCCAGCGCATCCGCAAGGGCAGCGTCGGCGACACGAGCGACGCAACGGCCGGCGAAGAATCGAATCGGCGATCCCCACATTCGATTTCAGCACCGCCGCTCACGGGGATCTGCAACAGGAAGAAGCTGTCGAGACGTTCAGGATCGATCGTCACGTCGCCGTCATAGTGGAGCAGATTGAGCGACAGGCTACCGTGCCGGGCGTGGTACATGCGGCTCGGCAACTGGTGTGAAGCGCCCGGCAGCGCGAGCTTGTGAGGCTTGAACACTGAGCCGACGCACTCGCGCACCTCGTTCAGGTCGCCCGATTCGAGTAACAAGGTGTCGCTGTTGAAGCAGGCCGCGCCGACCAGCATATTCGCAGCGGGAAGATGCTCCATAGAAGCGCTCCAAGAACGTTTGCGCGCACCTGATCCGTGCGCGATTTTCCCGACTCCACGAACCGTCTGAAGGAAGCGGATAGTCGCGTGGGAGATCCGGATAGTTTCCTCGCTCCAGAAGCCTCCAGCAAGCCGCGCGACGCTAGAGGCGCAGGAACTGGCCCTCTGCCGGCCGCTGCGTACTGTAGGCCTGCCCTGCTGCGGCAGCCATCCTCAATTACCCTCGCCCGCTTGGGCAGGGGTTTTCCCTCGTTTCGCACGTTTTTGGATTCCGCGGATACCCATCGGATGAAACGGATAGAGCCCATTGTTTTGTCGCAGAACACTGGGGGCATTCGAGACACAACCCTGATGGAGAGCCCGCAATGAAAGGAAGATACGTCGATATTCCCGCACCGGAAGGCGGCGCGTTCCGGGCCTACCTGGCAACTCCTGCCAGTGGCACGGGGCCGGGAATTGTGCTGTGCCAGGAGATCTTCGGCGTCAACGCGACCATGCGCGACGTGGCCGACTACTACGCCGAGGAAGGCTACACCGTGCTGGTGCCCGACCTGTTCTGGCGCGTCGAACCGGGCATCGAACTCGGTTATACGGAGGCCGGCTTTGCGCGTGCGTTCGAACTCTATCAGCAATACGACGAAAACCAGGGTGTCGAAGATATCGGCGCGACGCTCGCCGTACTCCGGACATTGCCCGAATTCCGCGGCGAAGTCGGTGTGCTCGGATTCTGCCTGGGCGGCAAACTGGCCTGGCTCGCGGCCTGCCGTCTTCCCGTGGCTTGCGCGGTCAGCTACTACGGCGTGGGTATTGAAAAGGCGCTGGACGAAGCGGCGAACATCAAGGGGCGCGTCGTCCTGAATATCGCGGCGCTCGATCGCTTCTGCCCGGCCGACGCGCAGCAGCAGATCACGGCCGCGCTGGGCCACAACGAAAATGTCGAAGTGTATGTCTATCCGGGCGTCGATCACGCGTTCGCCCGTAAGGGGGGCGACCACTTTGACAAGCCCTCGGCCATGATGGCGCACGAGCGCGCGGTAGCCGCGTTTCGCAAGACGATAGGGCCGCAATACGATCTCTCTGCACTGTGGGAGGCACACCTCGCCCACGAGTTTGCGACGCGCGACGTGGATGCCACGATGGCGACGATGGTGGCCGAGCCCTACGTCAACCATATTCCGACGCTCACGGGCGGCGTAGGCTACACCGAGTTGAAGCGCTTCTATCGCCACCACTTCGTGCACGCCAATCCGCCCGATACGACGATCATCCCGGTTTCGCGCACCATCGGCGCAACGCAGATCGTCGACGAAACGCTGTTCTGCTTCACGCATACCACCGAGATCGACTGGATGCTGCCCGGCATTGCGCCGACGGGCAAGCGCGTCGAGATTCCGCTGCTTGCCGTGGTGAAATTCCGCGGCGACAAGCTCTACCACGAGCACATCTACTGGGACCAGGCCAGCGTGCTGGTGCAGATCGGCCTGCTCGACCCGACGGGACTGCCCACAACAGGCGCTGATACCGCCCGCAAACTGCTCGACGAAACGCTCCCATCGAACACGCTGATGAAGCGCTGGCGGGACAGCGTCCCCGCCAACGACGCGAACTGACCGAATCATCCTCTCAAGATCATGGAGCAAGCCATCATGACCTCACTCACAGGCAAAACCGCCATCGTGACGGGTGGCGCCACGCTGATCGGCGCGGCTGTCGCCCGCGATCTCGCTGCCGCCGGCGCCAGCGTTGTCGTGCTCGATATCGACGTTCAGCACGGCAGACGCGTAGCCGAGACACTCGGCGCCAACGGTCTCTTCATCGAAACCGACATCACCAGCGACAGCGCGCTTGAGCAAGCGGTTGCGAGATCCGCGCGGCAGTTCGGCGGCATCGACATCCTCGTCAATCTGGCCTGCAGCTATGTGGACAACGGCATCCAGGCAGGCCGAAACGACTGGCTCGCCGCGATGAACGTAAACGTGATCTCGGCGGTCATGCTGGTCAAGGCAGTGCATCCGTATATGGTCAAGCGCGGCGGCGGATCGATCGTCAACTTCAGTTCGATCTCGGCCGAGTGCGCTCAAACGGGGCGCTGGCTCTACCCGACCTCGAAAGCCGCGCTCAAGGCACTCACGCGCAACATGGCGATGGACCTGTCCCAGGACCGGATCCGCGTGAATTCGGTTTCGCCCGGCTGGACCTGGTCGCGCGTGATGGACGAACTCACGCATGGCGATCGCGCAAAGACCGACCGCGTGGCCGCGCCCTTTCATCTGCTTGGACGCGTCGGTAACCCGGAGGAAATCGCGCATGTCGTCACCTTCCTGTGCAGCGATGCAGCCAGCTTCGTGACCGGGGCCGACTACGCCGTCGATGGCGGATATTCGGCGATGGGACCCGAACAGGCCGTGCCGGCCATTCCGAGACTGGCTGAGTAAGACCCGTCACTTCGCAAACACGCTTCCCTGATCTATCGACTTCGAGGTATTCGTTATGAGAAAAATTGCCATCGTCGGCGCCGGCCAGTCTGGTCTGCAACTGGCGCTCGCCCTGCTCGACCGCGGCTATGAAGTCACGCTCGCGACCAATCGCGATGCACAGCAAATCCGCACCGGCAAGGTCATGTCGAGTCAGTGCATGTTCAACGCCTCTCTGCAGATCGAGCGCGATCTCGGCCTGAACTGGTGGGACGCGTCCTGCCCGCCCGTGGAGGGGATTGGCTTCGCGGTCCCGCATCCGGACCTGCCGGGCCGCAAGCTCATCGACTGGTCCGCGCGCCTGACTCAACCGGCACAATCCGTCGATCAGCGCGTCAAGATGTCGGCCTGGCTCGAAGCCGTCGTCCAACGTGGCGCCGACGTGCGAATCTGCGAGGTCGGCGTACCCGAAATGGAAGAGCTCGCAAGGAGCCATGACCTCGTGCTGCTGGCAGCCGGCAAGGGGGAGATCGTAAATCTGCTGGGCCGCAACGCCGAACGCAGCCCTTTCGACAAGCCGCAGCGCGCGCTCGCGCTGACCTACGTGAAGGGCATGACGCCGGCGACGCCCTACTCGCGCGTACGCTTCAATCTGATTCCGGGCGTGGGCGAGTACTTTGCCTTCCCCGCTCTGACCACGAATGGTCCGTGCGAAATCATGGTGTTCGAAGGCATTCCCGGCGGCCAGCTCGATTGCTGGGCAGGCGTCAAGACACCCGAGCAGCATCTCGAGACTAGTCTGGCCTTTCTCCGCGAATATCTGCCGTGGGAAGCCGAGCGCTGCGCAAACGTCGAACTGAGCGACCCCAACGGCGTGTTGAGCGGCCGCTTCGCGCCGACTGTGCGCAATCCCTACTTCAGGCTGCCTTCCGGCAAGACCGTGTTCGGCATGGCCGATGCAATCGTCGTGAACGATCCGATTACAGGCCAGGGTTCGAACAATGCTGCCAAGTGCACGAAGGTCTATCTCGATGCCATTCTCGAGCGCAACGGCGCTGCCTTCAGCGAGGACTGGATGCAGCAGACTTTCGACCGTTACTGGTCGTACGCGAAAGAGGTCGTCAAGTGGACGAACTCACTGCTCACGCCACCGCCGCCGCACATTCTCGAGTTGCTCGGCGCGGCCGGTCAGTTTCCAACGCTCGCCTCGACGATTGCGAACGGCTTCGACGACCCGCGCACGTTCTCGCCGTGGTGGTTTGATCCGACCTCCTGCATGGCGCTGATCGACGAACACGCTGCGCGGGCCGCGTAATGAACACGAAAAGGAGAAAGCTCATGTGCAGCACGCTCGAACCCACTGCCGCGAAACCCGATGAACAGCTCAATGCAATGCGGCAATTGCGCAACGCCTTCGGGCAGTATCCGACGGGCGTTACTGTCATCACAGCCGCCGCGCGGGATGGCCGCAAGATTGGTCTGACCGCAAACTCGTTCGCGTCACTGTCGCTCGATCCACCACTCGTGATCTGGAGTATCGGCAAGACTTCACCCAGTTGCGCGGATTTCGTGCATGCCGGCTACTTCGCGATCAACGTGCTGGCCGAAGTCCAGAGCGACCTGTCGCGCCGCTTTTCGAAACCGTCGCCCGACAAGTACATCGGTGTCGCCTGCCGTGAAAGCCTTGGTGGCACCATGGTGCTCGACGGCTGCAGCGCACATTTCGTGTGTCGCAATCTGACGCAGCACGAAGGCGGCGATCACCTGATCTTTATCGGGCAGATCGAGCATTTCGAAGCAGAGGGCCACGCGCCGCTGGTCTTCCATTCCGGGCAATACGGCGCGGTAACCAATAATCCGGAATAAATTTAACCATATTATTTAGCATTACGAATTTACAAGGTTTACCGCCATGAAGCACTCCACCTCCCGCATGCTGCTCTTCTTCGCTCTGTCTGGACTCCTGAGCACAGGATCGGCAATAGCGGGCGACCTGCCCAACGTCAACCTCGGCTTCACGAGCTTCCTCGATGGTGCACCGCCGGCGGGGTCCGGCTGGTATGCAACGCAGTACCTCGAGTACTACACGGCAGACCGTATCAACGACAACGCCGGAAACAAGGTCGCCTTGCCGAAGCAGAACGTCGATATCTTCGCGGGCCTGACGCAACTCGTTTATCAGTCGCCCTTCAAGATTGCCGGCGCGCATCCGGGCGTCGACGTGATCCTGCCGTGGGTGGCATCGGCCCACACCGACGACGGCATGGGCGACGTGGCGCTTAGTGCACGCACGGGGTTCGGCGATCTGCTTGTTGGGCCCTTCATCCAGTTCGATCCGGTAATGGGCCCGGACGGACCGCGCTTTGCGCACCGCTTCGAACTCCAGATCATTGCGCCGACGGGTGCCTATGACCCGGGCAAAGCGATCAACCCGGGCAGCGGCTTCTGGTCAATCGATCCATACTGGGCCGCGACAGTCTGGATCAATCCGAAGTGGACGGTTTCCTGGCGGCTGCACTATCTCTGGAACGCCACGAACAATCGGCCGAATCAGGGCTTGGGGGACGGCGCGACTTCATCGCAGGCCGGACAGGCGCTGCACGCCAACATCGCCACGGAATACGAGGTGATGCCAGGCTTGCGAATCGGCCTCAACGGTTACTGGCTGCGCCAGATCACCGACATGAAGGTGAATGGCCAGAATGTGCCGGGGCAGCGTGAAGCGGTGTGGGCGATCGGCCCGGGGGCAATGTACAGCTTCTCCCAGCACGACCACCTGATGTTCAATGCCTATTTCGAGGCGGATGCGCGCAACCGGCCCGAGGGAACGCGCCTGGTGCTGCGCTACGTTCATCATTTCCAGTGACACGCTGATCGAGCGTTCGCGCCATGCACGCCGGCTCAAGTCGAGTCCGCCGGTATGGCGCACGCGAATGTGTAGAGGCATCCCTTCCCTGCTGCTCAGTGCCGTGCTGCATTGACAGTTCACAGAATCCTGCCCGCATGTCCTGAAACTGCCTGCACGCCACGGGGCAAAGCTTGCCTCGTCAAGCAGCGCACGTCGCCTTGATGCCCGAGCGCGAGCACTCCGTCCACACTGCCTTCGCTTGTCTCGAAGCCGGGCGATCTAACGTCTTGAAGCGCGCTTCAGTGTCTGCGATGGCGTTTCGCCGAAGAGTTGCTTGTAGTCGTTGGAAAAACGGCCCAGATGTGAAAATCCCCAGTTCATCGCGATTGACGAAACGTTGCGCTCCGAGCAGTCCGAGAGCATCTCGCGCCGTACCGCTTCGAGCCGGTGCCTCTTCAGCCAGGCCATGGGCGCAAGCCCGAAGTGCTGCCGGAAGCCTTCGAACAACTTGTAGCGCGACACGCCCGCAGCACGCTCAATGTCTTCGAGTGCGATATTTTCGCGTGCGTTGTCGTGAATGAACTGTTTCGCTCGCAACAGGTAGTGCGGACATGAAGGCCGCATCGCCTCGGCAAGCGCATTCGAGTAGTTATGCGGCTGAGCAAGCAGCAGCCCTTTGATCAGCGCCTGCTCGAGATCCCCTGCCATCTGCTGATGATTGAGCAACGGCCCCGCCTGTCCCATCTCGGCCAGCAAGAACTTGACCATGCGCCACCAGGCCGCCTGGTCGCCTTCGGCGGCATTCATCTGGGGCTCAAAGGTCAACGCAGCGTCGAGCGGGCGTTGCAGAAGTCCCTCGAGCACCTGACGCAGGGCCGGAATCGGAATCGAAACGATGATCTTGCGACAGTTGCCCATGATCGCAAGGTCCTGCGTCTCATGCGGCGACAGAACGAGGCCCCTGTCCTGGTCCGACAGCCACAGGCGGCCCTGCGCCGCGAGTTCCTGCTGGCCGGTGAGAGGCAGGCTGACGCTATAGCTGTTGAGCGGCGCATCATTGTGCACCGAGACGGTGACATCGGTGCCGTACTCCACATACCCCAGCGTGCTGGCCATGGAACGCATCACCGTTCCAGAATGATGGAATTGCAGTTCCTTAGGGCTGCGTACCTGCAGCCCATGGGGTCCGCAAATCGACGCCATCCAGTCCCGCGCGCCTTGAAGATCTCGACTCAGCGCGTCAATACCTCGACTGTCGTTGAAAGCGGGGGAAGGCATGGCGTTTCACGGGAGGTTGGCGAATGCTCAATGGTAAACCACCCCGTGCCCAGACAAAATACCGAAACACCCCAAGGCGCCCCGGCATCAGCAGCGTCAGGAGGACGACTGCGCGCTGTTACTGTCCCCGAATTTTTCGTAGTAAAGACGGCCTTCCAGTCGTTCGCTTGCAAGCCACGTCTTGATTGCCTCGACCATCGGCGGCGGTCCGCAGACATACATGTCGAACGGGTTCGCTTCCAGCATCCCGCGGTCGAAATGTTCGGGAATGAGCCCCGTCTTGCCCTGCCATGCTTCAGAGGGATTCATCACAACGATATCGCACGCGAAGTTCGGGATGCGCTGCTCGTAGGACTTCAAACGATCGAGCTCGCATAGATCCCGCGCGTTCGTCACACCATAGTACAGATGGACCCTCTGGCCACAGCCGCCCTTGTGCGCGAGATCGTCGAGCGTGCCCAGAAATGCGGACAGGCCCGTACCGCCTGCGACCATCACCAGCGGCCGCTCCACCTCGCGTAGATAGAACGTACCCAGAGGCGCCTCGAATTCGACCGTCTGGCCCGGCTGGCAGCGCTCGCGCATATAGTTGCTCATCGCGCCGTCGGGCAGTAGACGGATCAGGAACTGGATCTGGTTTCCGTCCTCAGGCCGGTTCGCGAACGAATAGGATCGCCAAACGTCCGCGCCCGGCACCTTCACGCGGGCGTACTGGCCCGGCAGAAAATCGAGCCGCCCGGGATGGGCACTCGCGTCCAGATGCAGGATCGCCGTCGTTTCTGAAACCTGCTTCACGGCGGTGACCTTGGCAGTGAGCAAAGTAGTGCGGCTCGCGCCACAGAGGCTCGAATCGAAGTCGAAGTAGAAGGACGCATCGGATCGCACGCGCGTCTGGCAGGACAGGATCTTGCGCGCAGCGAGGTCGTCGGCAGACAGCGTCTCTTCGTCGACATAGTCCTGCGTATAGCTGCCCGATTCGCAGCGCCCCTGGCAAGTTCCACACACGCCCTCACGGCAGTCGAGCGGGATGTTGACGCCATTGCGCAGCGCGGCGTCGAGCAGGAGCTCACCCGCTCGGACATCGAAGAACGCCGTCTTGCCATCGGCAAAACTGAAGGCAACCTTGTGGCTCATCTCGTGGCACTCCCGCTTACAGATGGTAGAAGTCGAGCACGGCGTTGATCGTGTCGTTCAGCAGGAGCACGTGCTTGCGAGCGATTTTCCAGGTCTCGCCGGCTGGGCGCAGCTGGTAGGTGACGTGTCCGAAGAAATGTTCGGCAACGCCATGCCGCGCGTAGAACGTGGCCCAGTTGGCCTTGACTTCCAGCTCGCCGCGTTCGCGCTCCGAAATGCGGACGTTGGTGATCTGGTGCAGCGTGCGCGGCAACGGCGTCGACGCCGCCGACTTTCCCGTGCGCAGGCGGAACACGCGATCCTCGAGCCCCGTGCGGTTCGCATAGTAGATGAGCGACATGCCGCGCTTCGGGTCGGTCGTGTACACATGCTCGGAGTCCCACTGGGGTACGTGGAATTCGCTGTTCTCGTCGAAGAGGGCGAGGTACTCGTCCCAGCTCTGCGCGTCGCAGAGCTCGGCCTTGCGATAGAGAAACTGCTCGACCGATTGTTGCAGGGTGACGGACATGGTTCACGCCTCCTTCATAACGTTCGACTTCTGTGCGAGCCCCTTCGTGAGGTAGGTCTGCCACGCACCGTGCTGGTTGACGTAAAGCCCCTCGTGGGTCAGCTCCGTGCCGCACAGCACAGGTTCGATGCCGAGCAGGCGCGTATTTGCCGTCTCGCCTGCCACCCACTTGTGGTGTCCGCGAGAGATGTCGCTCCAGCGCTCGAGGCGCGCCTGGAAGCCGCGTTGCTGCTCGCGGAACTCCACGAGATCGTCCGGCGTGCCCATACCCGAAACATTGAAGAAGTCTTCGAACTGCCGAATACGGCTCTCGCGATCCTGATCCGATTCGCCCTTCACGCCGATGCACTGGCTGGTGACCTCAGTCTTGTTCCAGGCGACCGGACGCACGATGCGAAGCTGGGAGCTGATCTGGTCCATGAAAAAGAGGCTCGGATAGATGTTCAGGTTGCGCAGGCGATGCATCATCCATTCGGCCTTCTGCTGCCCCTGTGCCTCGACGAGGCGCGGCATGACGCTGCCGTAGCCCGGACGCACATTGGGGTTCGGCATGTCGCTGAACAGCACGCTATGGCCGTTCCTGAATGCGAACCAGCCGTCGTCGGTCTCGGAATCGCCTGCGCCAAGCTTGCTGTAGTCGAGCGTTCCGCTCGTCGCACCGCCCTTCTGGGCGTTCGATTCGTGGCGGTGCTGCACCGTGGCGACGTAGTTGTAGTGCACCGTGCTCACGTGGTACCCGTCGAGGCCGTTTTCGTTCTGCAGCTTCCAGTTGCCTTCGTAGGTGTACGTGGACTTGCCCGGCAGCACCTCGAGCTCGCCCGTGGGCGATTGCGCGACCATCATGTCGAAGAAGATGCGCGCATCGCCGAGATAGTCCTCGAGCGTGTCAGTCGCATCGGCGTCGAGGCTGATGAACACGAAGCCCTTGTAGCTTGCGATGCGTGCTTTTTTCAGGCCGCGCGTGGATTTGTCGAAGTCATCGCAGTATTCGCCTGGCGCCTTGACCTTGACCAGACGTCCGTCGCTCTTGTAGCACCACGCATGAAAGGGACAGGTGAAGGTCGACTGATTGCCTTTGCCCATACGTGTGAGGGTCGCGCCGCGATGCTGGCACGCGTTGATCATCGCGTTGAGCTGACCGTTGCCGTCGCGCGAGATGATCATGGGCTGACGGCCCGCGCGCATCGTCATGAAGTCGTGGGGCTTGGGGATCTCGCTCTCGTGGCACGCGTAGATCCAGGTTTTCTCGAAGATGAACTCCATCTCCAGGTCGAACAATTGCGGCTCCGTGAACATCTCCCGCGCAATACGATAGACGCCCTCTTCCGGACGGAAATCGAGGCATCCGCCAATGAATTCCTGCCATTGCGACGTGTTTTTCTCTGCACTCACGATGGGTTCTCCTCCTGCCGTTGAGCGGTCTTGCGACCGGGTTCTTGATGAGCTGGATTGAATACCCGATGCGGTGCGGGCGCTATCCGCCTGGTCGGCATTCGCTATCCGCTTTTTTTGCAGTTTTTTCCGCTTAGCTGGCGCCGAAAAAAACGGATAGTGAGTCTCCAATAGACGGATAGCGCTCGCGCGGGCCTGGATATCTAATGCCGTCAACGCCCCAAGATGCTCTTCGGAGCAACAGACACCGAACTCAAGCGCCCGCGGGCTCATGTCCACTGGATTCCACGTACATCATTGAGCTTCTGCCATGACCGCACCGACGATTGAACGCATCGAAACCCGCCTCGTCGATCTGCCGACGATTCGCCCTCACAAGCTATCCGTCGCCACGATGTACGGGCAAACCCTGATGCTGGTGAAGGTGTACTGCAGCGACGGCGTAACCGGCATCGGCGAAGGTACGACGATTGCCGGCATGGCCTACGGTCCCGAAAGCCCGGAAGCGATGAAGCTGGCGATCGACGCCTACTTCGCCCCGGCGATGATCGGCCAGGACGCCACGCGTATCCAGGCGCTCATGGCGCACCTGGGCAAGCTCGTGAAGGTCAATCACTTCGCGAAGTGCGCGC
>NZ_JAPMAL010000025.1:0-138829 GCF_026343935.1 Paraburkholderia sp. CNPSo 3076
GACCGGAGTGGACGAACCTCTGGTGTACCGGTTGTCACGCCAGTGGCATCGCCGGGTAGCTATGTTCGGAAGAGATAACCGCTGAAAGCATCTAAGCGGGAAACTCGCCTTGAGATGAGATATCCCCGGGGCTTCGAGCCCCTTGAAGGGTCGTTCGAGACCAGGACGTTGATAGGTCAGGTGTGGAAGCGCAGTAATGCGTTAAGCTAACTGATACTAATTGCCCGTAAGGCTTGATCCTATAACAGGTGTGCCTCCGCCCCGCGTGGGTGAGCAGGACGCACAGGTTGAGAGAATCACGTGTTGTGCCGGAAACAACACAACCCCAATTGAGCAACACCTCTTTACGCTTCTTCCCGATTGGCTGTGGCGCAGAACCCTGCGACGCAGCAACCCGTCATGCCTGATGACCATAGCGAGCTGGTCCCACCCCTTCCCATCCCGAACAGGACCGTGAAACAGCTCCACGCCGATGATAGTGCGGATTGCCCGTGTGAAAGTAGGTAATCGTCAGGCTCCTTATGCTGTAACGTCCAGAACCCCGGTAGCTCCGAAAGAGCACCGGGGTTCTGGCGTTTGGGCGTGAGAAAAATAAAAAGCAGCTCGCCAATTCAAGGCGCCAGCCAGGTGCCGCGCCATTTCCCTTCCTCAAACACCAGACTGGCCCGCCTATGTCCTGTGGGGTTCAAATCGAGGTAGTCAATTCTCGATACGGTGACATCAATCAGGCAAAAGTTTTCGAATCCCGCTGATGAGTCGGGATCGCCGGCGTGCGTCGCTGCATGCGCCTCAACAGGTGACGCAACCGGTGTCGCAGGTGCAAGCGGCGTGCGATACACGATCAACGTCCGAGGTCTGCTCGAGCTCCAGACCGCCCTCGTTTCCGGGGGCGTCTCGACGATTCTCGCAACGCCGTCCAGCCTTATCTGGATCCCGCCGTCGAGATCACAGCCAACGAGCGATATGCGCGGGTCGCGCCTCAATTCGGCCACCTTCGTAGACCGCACGTCGGTATGAAACATGACTGAACGCTGCTCGCGAGAGGCACGGCGCAACACGACGGTCCGCACGGCAGGCGCGCCGTCTAGCGCGATCGTCGCGACCTGCAGCATCGTGAAGGGCGAGTGCTCCTTTCCCGCACTGGCGCCCGCGTGCAGGCGTGCCCAGACCTCATCGACGATCTGATCCATATTCGCCGCGTTACAGAGCACGCACGATGCCGCCATCGACACGGATGTTTTGCCCCGTGATGTACCCCGCGGCATCCGACAACAGGAACGCGACCGTTTGTGCGATCTCCTGTGTCTTCCCGAAGCGGCCAACCGGAATGCGGGCGACGATTTCAGGCGTTTCGGGCCAGCTGTCGATAAACCCCGGCAGCACGGAGTTGATTCGAATATTGTCCTTCGCGTAGCGATCGGCATAAAGGCGCGTGAACGAACTCAACGCGGCGCGCAGCGCAGAAGAAACAGGCATGGTCTGCTCAGGCGCATCGGCGGCAAAGCTCGAAATATTCACCACCGCGCCGCCGCCTTGCTCGAGAAACGCAGGCGTCACGCAACGCAGCACGCGAGCGACGTTGAGCACGACGAGATCGAGCCCGAGGTGCCACTGTTCGTCTGCGATGGAAAGCAGGTCGCCCTTCGGCGGATGACCCGTGTTGTTCACCACAGCGTCGATGCGGCCAAACTTTTCGAGCGTTTCGCGAACGAACCGGTCGATACAGTCCGGTTCGGTTACCGAGCCCGTAAAGCCGAATCCGCCAAGCTCTCTCGCGAGTTCGGCCGCGCTGCCGGAGGGTGACATCAAGGCCAGACGGTAGCCGCTGGCTGCCAGTTCGCGCGCGATCGCCGCGCCCATACCCTTGCCGGCCGCCGTGACGAGTGCTACTTTTTCTACTGCCATGGTGCTCCCTCCTCGAATTAGACTTAGCGCATCAGCGCTGCGCTACATGGGTTTCGTGTAGAAACTGTATGGCGTTATGACTTGATTGTCGAACGATGATTCTTATAGTCTGACAATAAAATTTCTGCTGGCTCGTTGCCGGATCACTGCGGGCTGATCGCCGGTTTTCCACTAGCCAATTTACCCGTTGATGCATTCATTGAAGCCACGCCACCTGCCGCCGCTGAATGCGCTCCGCGCGTTCGACGCATCCGCCCGGCACCTCAATTTCCGCCTTGCGTCCGCGGAACTCGGCGTCACGCAAGGCGCCGTCGCGCAACAGGTGCGGGTGCTGGAGGACGCCCTGAATTTGCCCCTTTTCGCGAGGGGGCCGCGGGGTCTCGCTCTCACGACCGAGGGGCAGACTTACTTCGCTGCCGTTCAGCGGGCGCTCACGATCGTCGCCGACGCGACCGCGGCACTGAACCTGCGCTCGACCTCCCTTACGATCAGCACGACGCCGTCATTCGCTTCGAAATGGCTGATACCCAGGCTGGCAGAATTTGGAGAGCAACACCCGGAAATCGACGTCCGGATCATTGCTGATGCGGCGCTGTGCAACTTCAGGTCCGACGGCGTGGATATCGCGGTGCGGCTCGGCAAGCCACCGTTCGCGAAAGGTCTCGTCAGCGACCTGCTATTTCCGCTACAGGTGTTCGCCGTAGCCAGCCCGCAACTGCTCAAGCCCGATCAGCCGGTGCGCACGATCTCGGACCTGGAAAACTATGTGCTGCTCCACGATTCTCATGATCTGTGGCCGGAGTTTTTCAACGCTCTGGGCTGCACAAGCGCACTGGGCGGGCTGAAAGGGCCGCACTTCAGTCAATCGTCGCTCGCCATCGATGCCGCCATTGCGGGGCACGGCATTGCGCTCACGAGTGAGCATCTCGTCGAGCGCGATATCGCGGCCGGAAGGCTGCGACGCCTGTTCGATTTCTCGTTGTCATTGTCGCTAGGTTATTACGTCGTCCTCCCGCAGAGCAGCGTCCGGTGGGAGACGAGCCAGAAGCTTCGGACCTGGCTGCTCGCCCAGTTCAACTCCGCATTGAAAGCGGCGCCATCAGCGCGTTGAAGCTGCCGTTCGCAGCCAGCAAGTTCTGCGCCACCATCCGCATTGCAGCGCAGCGCCTCACCGCGAGGCAGCGCGTGCGCACGCATTCATCGTTCGATCACCTTGCCGGTGCATAATGACTGAACCGCCGATGCAGTCGATGACTATCCGCCAAGGAGTTCGTCATGCTAGCGAGGAACGAAGAATTCGTCGCCCATCTGCTCTCCGACGTCATGGAATTTGCGCGGGCGCGCTTGCCCGAGCCGACATTCCAGATCGTCGAGCCATTCCTGCGGCACTACTACGATTTCGCTGACGCCGAAGATCTGCGCAGCCGCGGCATCGCCGACCTATACGGCGCCGCCATGGCGCACTGGCGAACCGCGCAGCGCTTCGTGCCGGGCAGCGAGCGCATGCAGGTCTACAACCCGATCCTCGAACAGCACGGTTGGCATTCGGACCATACGGTCATCGAAATCGTGAACGACGACATGCCGTTTCTCGTCGATTCGGTTTCCATGGCCGTCAACCGTCTGGGCCTCGCCCTGCATTCCGCGCTGCACCCTGTATTCCGGATCTGGCGCGGCAAGGACGGCACGATCGAGCGTGTGGACGAGGGCGGCGCTAGCGCCGGCGACGGGCAATCGCAGCTCGCCTCGTTCATCCACTTCGAGGTGGACCGCTGCGGCGACGCAGCAAAGCTCGACGAACTGCGCAGCGACATCGCCAAGGTGCTTGGGGACGTGCGGTCGTCCGTGGAAGATTGGCCGAACCTGCTCGAGGCCGCGCGCACCACCATCAAGACGATGAAAGCGCGCGAAACGAGCGCAGAGGACATCGAAGCTCGCGCGTTCCTCGAATGGATGGTGGCCGACCATTTCACCTTCCTCGGCCAGCGCGATTACGCGCTGGTTGCGCATGACGGCGGCTACGCCCTGCGCGGCGTGGAAGGCTCGGGCCTCGGCATTCTGCGCGAATCGCTGCGCGCGCCGGGCACGCCCGACATCACGCCGTTGCCGCCCGCGGCCGTAGACATCATCAGCGGCGCGTGGCCCATTTTCGTGACGAAAGCGAACTCGCGCGCCACGGTGCACCGGCCCGGCTATCTCGACTATGTCGGGGTAAAGCTGGTCGGCGCGGATGGCAAGGTGTGCGGCGAGCGCCGCTTCGTGGGCCTCTACACCTCGACCGCCTATATGGTCTCCACCGCCGAAATCCCGATCGTGCGGCGCAAATGCGCGAATATCGTGCGGCGCGCGGGGTTTCTGCCGAAAGGCCATCTCGGCAAATCGCTGGTGACGGTGCTGGAAACCTATCCGCGCGACGAGCTGCTGCAAGCGAGCGAAGACGAGCTTTTCGACATCGCACTCGGTGTGCTGCGCTTGCAGGAACACCAGCGTACGCGGCTATTCGTGCGGCGCGACCGCTTCAACCGCTTCGTTTCATGCCTCGTGTATGTCTCGCGTGACAAGTACAACACCGATCTGCGGCGGCGGATTGCAAACCTGCTTGTGGACGCCTTCAACGGCGTTTCCGTGGAGTTCACGCCGCTGCTTTCGGAGTCGGCGATCGCGCGGATTCATTTCGTCGTGCACGCCGAGCCCGGCACGATGCCCGAAGTCGACACGCACGAACTGGAAGCGAGGCTTGTGCAGGTCACGCGCCGCTGGCAGGACGATCTGGCGGATGCGCTGCTCGACGCATTCGGCGAAGAGCAGGGCACGAGTCTGTTGCATCGCTATGCCGATTCGTTTCCACCGGGCTATCGCGACGACTATCCGGCGCGCACGGCGGTACGCGACATCGAGCTGATCGAGCGCGTGCAGGGAACGCAGCGCATCGCGATGAATCTGTACCGGCCCATCGAGGCGGGGCCGCGTACGTTCCGCTTCAAGGTCTATTGCGCGGGCGAAGCGATTGCACTCTCGCGCAGCCTGCCCATGCTGGAACATCTCGGTGTGCGCGTGGATGAAGAGCGACCCTATGTGATCGAGGCGCCTTCTTGCGCGCCTGCCTGGGTCCACGATTTCGGCCTCGAACTCGCGGACGACGCCGAATTCGACATCGAACGTGTGAAGGGGCTATTCGAAGACGCATTCGAAAGCGTCTGGAACGCACGCATCGAAAACGACGATTTCAACCGGCTCGTGCTGCGCGCCTATCTGAGCGCGCGCGAAGTGACGATCCTGCGCGCCTATGCAAAGTATCTTCGCCAGGTGGGCTCGACATTCAGCGACGCCTATATCGAGCGTGCGCTAACCGGCAATCCCGCAATCGCCCGGCAGTTCGTCGAACTATTCGTACTCCGGTTCGATCCACGCGATTCACAGGCACGGGAAGAGCGCACGGCGCTCATGCTCAAGGCCATTGAAAGTGCGCTCGACCAGGTGCCGAATCTCGACGAAGACCGTATCCTGCGGCAGTTTCTCGGCGTGATCAATGCGACGGTGCGCACGAACTATTTCCGCCGCGAAACCAATGGCGCAGAGCGGCCCTCGCTCTCGTTCAAATTCGATCCGTCGAAAGTGCCTGGCCTGCCCGAACCCAAGCCGATGTTCGAGATCTGGGTCTATTCGCCGCGCGTGGAGGGCGTGCATTTACGCGGCGGACGTGTCGCGCGCGGCGGCCTGCGCTGGTCGGATCGCCGCGAAGACTTCCGCACCGAAGTGCTGGGTCTGATGAAAGCCCAGATGGTGAAGAACGTCGTGATCGTGCCGGTGGGATCGAAGGGCGGTTTTGTCGTGAAGAATCCGCCGCCGGCGAGCGACCGCGAAGCATGGATGCGCGAGGGCGTGGCGTGCTATCAGACCTTCCTGCGCGGCCTGCTCGATCTCACCGACAATCTCGTGAACAATGCGATCGTGCCGCCGCCCGATGTCGTGCGCCACGACCCCGACGACCCGTACCTCGTCGTGGCCGCCGACAAGGGCACCGCCACGTTCTCCGACTACGCGAACGCGATATCCGCCGAATACGGCTTCTGGCTCGACGATGCTTTCGCCTCGGGCGGCTCCGTGGGCTACGACCACAAGAAGATGGCGATCACGGCGCGCGGCGCGTGGGAATCGGTCAAGCGGCATTTCCGCGAAATGGGCGTGGATACGCAGGCCACGGATTTCACCGTGGTCGGCGTTGGCGACATGTCGGGCGACGTGTTCGGCAACGGCATGCTGCTCTCGCCGCATATCAAGCTCGTTGCAGCCTTCGATCACCGCCATATTTTCCTCGACCCCAATCCCGATGCGGCCGTGAGTCTCGCGGAGCGCACCCGGCTCTTCGCGCTCGAACGCTCGAGCTGGGCCGACTACGATCCGGCCACGATATCGGCGGGAGGCGGCGTGTTCGCGCGCACCATGAAGACGATCCCGCTTTCGGCCGCGGTGCGCACGTCACTCGGCATCGAGGCGGCAGCGCTTTCGCCAACCGAGTTGATTCGCGCGATCCTGCTGGCGAATGTCGATCTGCTCTACAACGGCGGCATTGGCACCTATGTGAAAGCCGCGCGCGAAACCAACGCGCAGGTCGGCGACCGCGCCAACGACGCGGTGCGCGTGAACGGCTCGGAACTGCGCTGCAAGGTCGTGGGCGAGGGCGGCAACCTCGGCGTCACCCAGTTCGGGCGCATCGAGTTTGCGCAGCACGGCGGCCACATCAACACGGATGCGATCGACAACTCAGCCGGCGTAGATTGTTCGGATCACGAAGTGAACATCAAGATCCTGCTCGGACTCGTGGTGGCCGACGGTGAGATGACGACGAAACAGCGCAACACCTTGCTCGCGGAGATGACCGACGAAGTCGGCCTGCTGGTGCTGAGCGACAACTACTACCAGACCCAGGCGCTTTCGATCGCGGGCCGATACGCCGTCGAACTGCTCGACGTCGAATCGCGCCTCATGCGCTGGCTCGAACGCGCGGGACGTCTGAACCGCCATATCGAATTCCTGCCGACCGACGACGAAATCGCCGAACGCCAGGTGGCGAAACTCGGGCTTACGTCGCCAGAGCGCGCCGTGCTGCTCGCTTACAGCAAGATGTGGCTCTACGACGCGTTGCTCGACTCATCCGTGCCGGAAGACCCGCTCGTCGCGGACTTGCTGATCGACTACTTCCCGCAGCCGCTGCAGCAGCGCTTTAGCGAACCCATGCAGCGGCATCCGCTGCGGCGCGAAATTCTGGCGACGCATCTGACGAACGCGCTCGTGAACCGCGTGGGCTGCGCATTCGTGCACCGTTTGATGGAGGAAACCGACGCGCAACCCGGCGAAATCGTGCGCGCGTGCATCATGGCGCGCGACGTGTTCGGCCTCAATGACATCTGGCGCGCCATCGACGGGCTCGACAATCGCGTGCCCGACGACGTGCAGGCGCGCATGTTCGTCGACATCGCGCGGCTGCTCGAACGCGCGGCGCTATGGTTCCTGCGGCATCTGCAGGCGGGCGCGGTGGATAACGATAGCGTGAGCACACTGCTGGCGCGCTGCCGCGACGCCGCGCAGCGCCTCGCGCCGCAATTGCCGACGCTGTTGCCCGAAGCGGATCTCGAAGCGCTTTCGGCACGCCAGGGCGAGCTCGTGAAGGCGGGCGTCGAGAACGCGCTCGCGCTGCGCGTGGCGAGCGGAGATATTTCGGTAGCACTGCTCGACATCGCCGATGTGGCGGCGGCGTGCGACCGCCCGCTGGAGCGCGTTGCGGCAGCGTACTTCGCCTTGGGCACGCGGCTCAATTACAGCTGGATTGGCGAGCGTGCTGCGACGCTGCCCACGCCGACGCATTGGGACACCATGGCGCGCGCGGCGGCGCTCGCCGAGGTGGCGCACCTCAAGCGCGCGCTCACCACGAACGTGCTTGCACAAGGCGCCGATGCCGCGGACGCACAAACGCTGGTGGACGCGTGGTGCGCTCAGCACGAGGCTGCGCTGGCGCGCTATGGGCAGTTGCTGACGGAACTGCGTGCCTCGAGCGGCGTGAGTCTTTCCGTGCTGCTCGTGATCGTGAGGGCGATGGCGGCGCTCGAAAGGGCTTGAGGGCTTGAAGACCTGAACGATGACGGCGGTGCAAGCGGCTCACGCGGCGGCCGCTTCGGTCACCGCCTGCGTGCTCGTCACGGCCGCCGCATGCTCGCGAATCAGACGGTAGACCGTCTCGCCGGCCACCGTCTCCGACTCGAGCAACTGATCGGCGATCGCGCGCAGCACTGGCTCGTTCGCACGCAGCAACGCGAAGCACGCGTCGTTGAGTTCGTGCAGCAGCCCATTCGCGTGCCCGATCGCGGTCTTCAACTGCAAGCCCGCGACCTGCTGCGGCAGCGCCGCGAGGCTGAACAGGTTGCCATCCGCGTTGAAGCCGTGCTTCGACACCATGTCGAGGCTGATGCGCGAGGCCTCCTGCAAATCCTGCGCCGCGCCGCTCGATGCTTCGCTGAACATGAGCAGTTCCGAATTGCGCCCGCCCAGCAGCACCTGGATCTCGTTGCGCAGTTCCGTCTCGCGATACAGGTACTTGTCCTGCATTTTCGTGATCAGCGCCACGCCCAACGCGCCGCCACGCGGCAAAATCGTCACTTCTTCGAGCACGCCGGTGCCGAGGAGGGCGGCGACGAGGCCATGTCCCGCTTCATGGATCGCAATGCGCGTGCGTTCGTCATCCGAAAGCGCGCGCTCCGCGCCATTGACGTCGCCAATGCGCGCAATCTTGATCGCCTCGAGAAAATGCACCGCGGCCACTTCCTGCTTACCGGCCTTGCGCGCAACGAGACCCGCCTGATTCACGATCATCGAGAGCGTGGCCGGCGAAAGGCCCGTGGTCAGGCGCGCGAGCTGGTTGAAATCGAGGTCGTCGACTTTCGTCTTCAGATTGCCGGCATAGAAGCGCAGAATTTCCGCGCGATCCTCCAGGTCGGGCAGACGCACCTGCACCGTGCGGTCGAAACGGCCGGGGCGGCGCAGCGCTTCGTCGAGATTGTCCGGGTGGTTGGTCGCGGCGACGATGATCACGCCTTCGTTCGACTCGAACCCGTCCATCTCCGCGAGCAACTGGTTGATGATGCGGTTGCTTTCCGCCTCGACCGGGCCGCCGCCCGTGTCGGTGCGCTTGCCGAGACCGTCCGCCTCGTCGATGAAGATGACCGTGGGCGCGTTCTTGCGCGCAAGCTCGAACAGGCGCTTGACCTTCTGAATGCCCACACCGTAATACTTCGCGCTGAAATAGCTGCCCGTGATGGCGATGAAATTCGCACCGCATTCGCCTGCAAGCGCCTGCGCGAGGCGCGTCTTGCCGACGCCCGGGCCACCCGTCATCAGCACGCCGCATGGCGCACGCACGCCCATGCTCGTGAACTGCGCCGGCTCGGTGAGCCACGCGCGCACGTCGGCGAGCGCGGCTTTCGCTTCGCCCGCGCCGATCACGTCGTCGAAGCGCAAAGTAGGCGATTCGCCGAGCAGTTGCGCGCCGCCGCCCATTTCCCGGCGCATGAACCACAGCAGGCCGCCTAGCATCAGCACGGGGAGCAGCAGACTGAGCGCGTCGCGCAGGTGGTCGAGGGCTTCTGTCCAACGCTCGGCGCCGATGCGCACATCGGCGTGCGGCAACCAGACGAGTTGCCAGGGCGGCGTTGCGCCCGGCTTCAGATCGCCGAGCAGCAGGGCGTTCGCGAACGCGCCATTATGATCGGCCACATAATACTTTTCGCCCTTGATCGTCGAGACGAGAATCGCTTCGCGGCTCACGCCGATTGCGGCGACATCGCGGTCGCGAATATCGCGCAGCAATTCCGAGGCGTCTTTCTCGCGCTTCGTCCATGGCGACGCGTCATGCCGCATTTCGCTGGCGACACCCGTAAGCGCAGCCGGCTGGGACTGCGCAAGATTCGCTTCATGCCGCCAGTAGAAAAAGCCAGCCGTCGCCGCGAGCGCGGCCGCGCATACACTCAACGCCACGTATCGGCCAAAGCGTGACCACCGCGAATTCCTTGCCGGTTTCATGAATCCATTCCTGTCCGGCGCCGCCGTGACGGCGCCAGATAATCTATCGTGGGACTGGAGGCGCTCGAACGTCTCGCCTTGCGTAGTCCATGGATAGTCAGGAATACGAAAACGACCCTTTTAATTGCGCTGCTCCTTTCGAATTATGCCTGCGTTGGGCGGTCCGCGAAAAAAGGGATTGGCGGATAAATACCTTTTAATCCGGTGATTTAGCGAGGTTGCGCGGTCTCTTAGGGGGCGCGACCAGCAATGTACGCCGGTTTGGGTGGTTTTCCCGAGAGGGCCAGACCATGCCGCAGACAGAATCAAAGGTAATGGGCAGGCCTTCCCGTATCCTCCGCGCGCGCAGAAAATCGAACGTAAATTCCCGCAGGTGTGGGTTGGATTTGCGCAGCAGATCGATGGCCGCGTGAAAGCGTCCGCGTACGGGGCTCATGTTGCACGCTCTCGAGGGCGCCAGAGTCGTTCCCGCCACTTTGCGCCGCGTTTCATCGTTGCTCCTGCGTGTGACATGCTTTCTCCGCAGCGTTGACATCGACAAGGGTGGGTGACGGTAGTTCGGCATCCTGAGCGAGTGCCGGCGGCGCCTCGACTTCCCGCATACCTTCCTTGAAACCCTTGACGGCACCGCCCAGATCGCCGCCGATATGGCGCAGCCTCTTCGTGCCGAACACCATCGCGACGATCAGCAAGACGACAAGCCAGTGCCAGACACGGAATTCGCCCATGGAAATCTCCTTTAATTCATCAAGGTTGCTATGCGTCGCGCCGACTGATGTGGCGCACGACGAGCCAGCCCGCAGCGAACAGACACGCCGCGACTCCTGAAACACGACACCGATTCTCGAGCGGACCTGATCCGGCATAGCAACGGCGTCGATATCGTCGACGAAAATGCGCCCGCTGCAAGGCGTAGCGAGCGTGGCGAGAAGCGAGAGCAGTGTCGTCTTGCCCGCGCCGTTGAAGCCGACGATGGCCACGAGCCCGGCGCCCGTGACCGTCCCCATAGTGGCGCTCGGTGCGATCCACACAACGACACGATGAGCCTGGCCGCTTTGCGTCCGCACGTACCTTTCATCCGCGTCGCAACGTGAATGCGGGAAACAGCGCGGCTATCCTGCCGACGAGTTCGTGATCGGGATAGCCTGCCATCGATACGGCATTCAAGCCGTCATCGTGGCAACCCTGAGTGCGGAAGACCTGCAGCGCGTAGTTCGTGATGTTCATTGCCGCGAGTGTCTGCGCGAGTTTCAGGACTTCGCCTTCTGGCAGCAGCCCGGGATGCAAAGTGGTGCGGCATTCGTATTGCACGCCGCTGGCCAGCACGACCTCGAGACTGGCCCGTGCATGTTTGCCACTAGAGGGTACGCGGGTGACGCTCGCATAGTCGCCAAACGCCGCCTTGACGTCCAGTCCAACCCAATCTACCAGCGGCAAGACTTCCCCGAGACGTCGCGGATGCGTGCCGGCAGTATGCAAACCAACCTTGAAACCTAGCGTTCTCACATCGCGAATGGCCTGCCCGAGCGCGGGATCGCCTGTAGGCTCGCCCCCGCTAAAGACCACGGCGTCGAGCAAGCCCACGCGGCGCATCAACAGGTTCAGAACGGCTTGCCACTCGAGCGCACCATTGCGGGTGCGCGGCTGCAAATGCGGATTATGGCAATACGCGCAACGCCACGGGCATCCCTGCACGAATACGACCGCGGCGATCTGGCCTGGATAATCGGTTGCGGTGAAAGGAACTACCCCGCCCACTCGGAGTGTGCGGGGCGCTTGCGGGCCGAAGTCCGGCCCGCACGATTTCATTTCAGTGGGCAAGCCGTGCCTCGCGTTCGCTGAAATATTTGCGCTCGTGGAATTCGCCCTTCTTGCCGGTGTTGAACGAAGAGACCGGACGGTGATAACCCATGACGCGGGTCCAGATCTCGCAGGGCTGGCGTTCTTCGTCGGACAGCGTGACGCCAGCGTGCTTTGCCTTCACAGATTGAGAGAGTACGGTGCTCATGGTTCAGACCTCAGCGGGTTCGAGTTGAGAAAGCTTGCGTTGAAGGATTTCTTCGTCGCAACGTGGGCAAAACTTGTGGCTGCCTCCCAGGTAGCCGTGCTTCGGGCAAATCGAGAACATGGGCGTGACGGTGATATAGGGCAGCGAGAATCGATTCAGCGCGCGTTGAACCAGTGTGCGGCACGCGTTAGCCGACGAAAGCGGCTCGGTCATATACAGGTGCAATACCGTACCGCCCGTGTATTTGCGCTGTAGATCGTCCTGGCGCTCGAGCGCTTCGAACGGATCGTCGGTGAAGCCAACGGGCAACTGCGACGAGTTCGTGTAATAAGGCATATCCGGCGTGCCGGCCTGCAAAATGCCCGGAAAGCGTTTGCGATCTTCCTTGGCGAAGCGGTACGTCGTTCCTTCGGCCGGCGTGGCTTCGAGGTTGTACATGTGGCCGGTTTCCTCCTGATACTCGAGCATTCGCGCGCGCACGTGGTCCAGCACGCGGACCGCCATGGCATGTCCCCATTCGCTGGTGATGTCGTGCTCGTCGGACGTAAAATTGCGGATCATTTCGTTGATGCCGTTCACGCCCAGCGTGGAGAAGTGGTTGCGCAGCGTGCCGAGGTACCGCCGCGTGTATGGGAAGAGCCCGTTGTCCATGCGATGCTGGATGACTTCGCGCTTGATCTCGAGGCTCGTCTTGCCGAGTGCTAGCAGCTCGTCGAGGCGCCGGAGCAGCCCCGTCTCGTCGCCGGCATGGACGTGGCCCAGGCGTGCGCAGTTGAGGGTGACGACGCCAAGGGACCCGGTCTGTTCGGCGGAACCGAACAAGCCGTTGCCGCGTTTGAGCAGCTCGCGCAGATCCAGCTGCAGCCGGCAGCACATGGAGCGGATCATGTTCGGCTTGAGTTCGGAATTGATGAAGTTCTGGAAATAGGGCAGCCCGTAGCGCGCGGTCATTTCGAACAGGCGGTCGGCATTCGGGCTGTGCCAGTCGAAATCGGGCGTGATGTTGTAGGTTGGGATCGGAAAGGTGAAGGCGCGGCCTTTTGCGTCTCCGGCCATCATGACTTCGATATACGCCTGATTGATCATGTCCATCTCGGCCTGCAGATCACCGTATGTGAAGGACATTTCGCGTCCGCCGATCAGCGGCACCTGCTCGCGGAGATCTTCAGGGCAAACCCAGTCGAATGTGAGGTTCGTAAAGGGCGTTTGCGTACCCCAGCGCGAAGGCACATTGAGGTTGTAGATCAATTCCTGAATGTATTGGCGAACCTCCGGATAAGACAGATTGTCGTGGCGCACGAAAGGGGCCATGTACGTGTCGAACGAACTGAAAGCCTGCGCGCCCGCCCATTCGTTTTGCAGCGTGCCGAGAAAATTGACGATCTGACCAATGGCGCTCGACATATGCTTCGGCGGCGAGGCCTCGACTTTTCCCGGTACGCCGTTCAGACCTTCGTTCAGGAGCGTGCGCAGCGACCAGCCTGCGCAATATCCCGAGAGCATGTCCAGGTCGTGAATATGCAGATCCGCATTGCGGTGAGCCTGGCCAACCGCCGCCGGGTACACATGACTGAGCCAGTAGTTGGCAATGACCTTGCCCGAGACGTTCAGGATCAGGCCACCGAGCGAATAGCCCTGATTGGCGTTGGCGTTGACGCGCCAGTCCTGTTGCTCGAGATACTCGTCGATCGAAGAGCGGACCTCGATCAACGGCTTGTCTTGCTGGGTTTTGCCCGGCGCGCCTGACGGCGCGGGGTCGCGATCGGCAATCGAGGCGGGAAGCGCAAGGGGCACGATGAACCCTCCTTTGAATACTAGATATTGTTGGTGAGGCGATCTTATTAACTACATGTAGTTCGTGTCAACGACGCTCGACGGCGAGTTTGTCGGGACTTGATCCGTGCTAATTTCGCCGGGTTCGTGCTCGATGGCAGGCAGACGTGCGCCACGGAGACCACGCATTGGACGTGTCACGCGGGACACGACGCGGCGATTACGCGCACGCGTCGATGGCGATTGGCGATGTTCGAGGGAGAGAGGCCGGCCACCGATCGTGGCCGGCTTGTCAGTGCGGCGATCAAACGCGCTGAACCGCCTTGTGTGTCGTTTTGGCTTCGACGGGAACGGCCGCTTCGGGACGGCGCAACAGCAGCCGCGCGGCGAACCAGCAGAGATACAGCACGCCTGCCGCGAACACCACGTCACCGGGCACACGCAGCCACACCAGCGTTTGCATCAGCGACGAACGAATGACTTCCGGCGAGCGCGCATACCAGAGTCCCTTGCTCACGCTGGCCCATGCCTGGTGGATGCCCGAAGGCAGGATCGAGATGAACACCATCATGAAGAGGCCGATGTTGAGCATCCAGAACGCCATCTTGAGCAGTGAATCGTCCCAGGCCTCGCGCGACGACATGCCACGCAGACAGAACAGCCGGCGATCTATTCGTCTTCTGCAGCCGCGCGATAGTGGGGTGTCGGCTGCGAAGCCGACGCTGCCGCGCCGCTATTCCTTCGTTCGCTGCGCAACGTGGGCTATCCGTTCCCGCACGACGCCGATCGCCTGCTTGAGCGCGTAGACATCCTGAAAATAGCGGTACGGAATGCGTATCCGGCTCGCGTTCGCGTCGATGTTTTCGATTTCTTCGCTCCATTGCGCGATCTGCGAGCGGTTCGGCTCGCTGTTGCTCCACACTTCGTCTTCGAGTGCCTTGATTTCGCGGTACCAAACCACGAGGCGCTTTTTCATCCTCGCTTCGAGCAGGCGCGGCAATGCCTGAAGCAAGCCAATCAGGAGCGCCGCGAACGGCACGAGGATCAACAGCCGTCGTTCGATCACGCTCGCGAGCCAGAACGGCAGATAGCGGTACAGGAACGGCTGGCCGGACTTGAAGTAGCGGACGCTTTCGTCGGAGATCGGGAATTCTTCCGTCTTCAGGTTGGGGAACGTGCCGAGCGGCGTGAAGTAATCTTCGCCACCGTGAACAGCGTGAGCCGCGTCGAGCAGCAGATAGACGAGCGCCGGATGCAGTGTGTCTTTCGATACCAGCAGCGCCGTTGCCGCGAGCAGCGTGACGTCGGTGCGCGGCAGATCGTCGGCGACACTCGTCGACGCGCGCGGCAAGACGATCTTTGAAAGCGACGGGAACTTCTGAACCAGCGCGTCTGCCTGGGCGAAACTCATCAGTTTGAGATTGCTGTTCAGCAGGGTCTTCTGCATCTCGGCGTCGGGCCTGCCGATGAAGAAAGCCGCGTCGATCTGGCCGCTTTCGAGCCCTTGATAAGCTGCCGGTGCATCCATTTGCAGCAGGGTGGAGTTCTGGCTCGTGATGCCGCTGTAGCCGAGCAATACCTGTGCAACGTTGAGCAGGCCGCTGCCGGGCACGCCCGTCGAAATTCTCTTGCCACGGAGTTGCGACAGCCGGTCGACGGTCGGGTCGCCGCGATAGAACACCCAGATCGGTTCGTACGACACGGCAGCGATTGTCTGCAGGCCGTCGGTCTCCTTCGGGCTGGTGGTACCCGACTGGATGAAACCGACCTCGTAGGCGCTGTTCGGGTCTCTCAACCGCTCGTAATTCTCCACCGCGCCGGAAGAACTGCGGATATCGAGCTTGATGCCCGCGCGCTTCAGGATGGGCGCATAGCGATCCGCAAAGCCACGATAGATGCCGTTGTCCGCGCCGCTGGTCATGACGATGGTGCGCTGGAACGCAGGTGCGACCACGATCGCCACCACCCAGCCAAACGCAGCCAACAGAAAGGTTACGCCGACGATCAGGAGGCGCTGCCTCCCCCTGGTCATGGGTGTTTTCTGGCTGCGATGCAGTGCCGGATTGTGTCGGGGCATCGTTATCCACGTCTACAGGATTTATCGCAGCAAGGGTCGCGGTGCATTGTGATCCGCTGTGATCGTTATGCTGACCATACTGCCGTCGCCGCTCGTAGTGAGTATGCCACGGAGAGGAAATCCACCGTCGCATTTAGGACGCATCGTTCGCTGGCAGGCTTGCCGGCGTACCCTTCCTGTCTAGTGGTGGGTAATCGCAGATCAAAGATATATGTCGTAGTGCAGACTAATATTCGGTTCAACCGTAAGACAGGAACGGCCACGCGAACAGCCGATGCGTCCGCGCAACGTCTTCCAGATTCAGATATATAAAAAAACATATGGAGGATATGAATTCGTCATTTTACTTGACATACCTCCATTGCGTTTAATTGGCTCCGTCACATCGACCCATAGAGCCAGGGCGCTACGCCAAAGGCTGAAAAAGACAGGAGACAACGATGTCAGCAACAACGCTGCGCAAGCGGCAACTGGCGCTTGCGGACACACCGCGCGCCGGCCGTCCGGCCAGACTGGCGCAGTCCCCGAATCATCGTCCGGACCGTCGGCATGTTGCTGCGCGCGTTCGCCACGGCGCACACTGCCCAGCGCGATAAACCGGCGCGCGTCCCAAGACCTTTCAGCGCTGCGCGTAGCGCGCACAGCCTGGCAAGGCCCCCAATTCCCGAGAAACCCCGACGCGGCGCGCCTGCAGCGCGCATCGCGCGGGATGGGCATGCGCGCCAACAGGCGCCGCCTGGCCTCGACGTACCGCCCCAGCCAGCTCGCAACGTAGTGCCTGAAGCGGTACGCATGACGCGCAACCGCAATCTGAGGAGACAACCATGGCAATCTCACGCACCGTCGACGTGACGGCCTTTATCGACCGGCATCGCGTCTCGCGGTTTCAGACGCTGATCGTCTCGCTATGCTTCCTGATCGTTGCCATCGATGGCTTCGATACCGCCGCGATCGGCTTCATCGCTCCCGTGCTGCACGTGCAGTGGCAACTGCAGCCCGCGCAGCTCGCGCCATTGTTCGGCGCGGGGCTGGCGGGGCTGATGGTCGGTGCGCTCGCGTTCGGTCCGTTTGGCGACAGGGTGGGGCGCAAGCGGTTATTGCTCGTTTGCGTGTGCGCATTCGGGCTGGCGAGTCTGATTTCGGCGTTCGCGCCGTCGCTCGGCGTGCTGATCGCGCTGCGCTTTCTGACCGGCCTCGGCCTTGGCGGCGCCATGCCGAACGCGATCACGCTCACTTCGGAATTCTGCCCGTCGCCACGCCGCTCGTTTCTCGTCACGACGATGTTCTGCGGCTTTACGATCGGATCCGCGCTCGGCGGATTCGCAGCCGCCGCGCTCATCGAGCATTACGGCTGGCGCTCGGTGCTGTTCGTGGGCGGCATCGTGCCGATCGCACTCGTGCCGATTCTCGCGTGGCGGCTGCCGGAATCGGTGCGCTATCTCGCAAGCCGCGGCGAACATCGCGAGCGCATCGAACGCACGCTCGCGCGCATCGCCCCCGATGCCGACCTCGCAGGCGCGACGTTCACGACGTCCGGCGCGAAAGCGAGCGGGTCGCCGGTGGGTCACCTGTTCCGTCCCGAACTGCTGCGCGGCACGCTGCTCATGTGGCTCGCCTTCTTCATGAGCCTGCTGGTGATCTACCTGCTGTCGAGCTGGCTGCCAACGCTGCTGCGTACGACCGGCGCCTCGCTGCGCACGGCGGCGCTCGTCACGGCGATGTTCCAGGTTGGCGGCACGCTCGGCGCGATCGTGCTCGGCTGGCTCATGGACCGGCTCAACCCCTGCTATGTGCTCGGTGCAAGCTACGCGGCGGCCGGCGTGTTCACGGCCGCCATCGGCTCACTCACGGCGACGCCCTGGCTCGCGGCGATTGCTGTCTTCCTCGCCGGCTTTTGCGTATCAGGCTCGCAGGTCGGCGCCAATGCGTTCTCAGCGGCGTTCTATCCGACCGATTGCCGCGCAACTGGCGTGAGTTGGGCCAACGGCATTGGCCGGCTTGGCTCGGTCGTCGGCTCGGTCGCGGGCGGCGCGATGCTCTCGACGGGGCTGACGTTGCCATCGGTCTTCATGATCGTCGGCGTGCCTGCAGTCGTTGCGGGCATCGCGATGACGGCACTAGGACGCTGGCGGAGGCAGGCGAACCTGGCGCCGCAAGACGAATTGCTGCTGAGCGGGGAATGAACGCGGCGCACGCGCCGCGGGAAATAACACCAATAAAACGACGAACGCACGAGCGACGTCGATACGACTGGAGATCGTTCAATGAAAAAGATCATCGCCGCGACCTGCGCGGCGTCATTCGGCATGGCCGCGAGCAGTGCGGCCCATGCCCAGGGCAGTGTGACGCTCTACGGCATCATCGACACCGGCATCGAATATGTGACGCATGCAAATCGCGAGGGCGACAGCCTTGTGCGCATGCCCGGCATCACGGGCGAGATGCCATCGCGCTGGGGCCTGCGCGGCACAGAACCGCTCGGCGGCGGCTTGTCCACGGTATTCGTGCTCGAAAGCGGCTTTAACGTGCGCGGCGGCGACAGCGGGCAGGGCGGACGCCTTTTCGGGCGCCAGGCGTGGGTCGGCCTGGAGGGACCATTCGGCGTGTTGAGCTTCGGGCGTCAGTACACGATGACGTTCTGGGCGCTTCAGGATTCGGATCTGCTCGGCCCGGACATCTACGGCGGCACCGGTACATTCGACAACTACGTGCCCAACGCTCGCAGCGATAATACCGTCGCGTGGAAGGGCAAGTGGCACGGCGTAACGGCGGGTGCGACCTGGTCGTTTGGCCGCGACGCCGCGGGCAACGGCAACTCGCCCGGACAGGGCACCTGCGCAGGGCAAATCCCGGGCGACTCGCGGGCATGCCGTCAATGGTCGGCGATGCTGCGCTACGACGCACCCGCAGGCTTCGGCGGCGCGGCCGCGTACGACCAGCAACGCGGCGGCCCCGGCGCAGCGGCGAACTTCTTCGACGGCGTAACACCACTACCGCTGAAGGACTCGGGCGATACCGATTCGCGCATCCAGCTGAACGGCTATGCCCAGTTCGGGCCGGTGAAGGTGGGCGGCGGCTGGCTCGGGCGCCGGGTCGACACCGCAGCCGCGACGGTGCCGAATGTGCAATCGAACCTCTACTACATGACTGCATCGTGGTACGCGACGCCGGCATGGCTGATCGACGGCGGCGTCTATCGCATGATCAACAGCGACCAGAACGCGCGTGGCACGCTCGTGACGCTGCGCAGCACCTACCTGCTCTCAAAGCGCTCGGCGGTCTATTTGCAGGGCGGCTACCTCGCCAATAGCGCACATGCGGCCTACACGATAAGCCAGGGCGGCGCGGGCGCGTCGCCGGGCGCGGGCATGTCGCAGCTTGGTGTGATGGCCGGTATCCGGCAGATGTTCTGACGCCTTGATGCGAAGGCCACTTCAATGGCCAGACGACGCAGGTAGCGGCCCCTGCGTCGTGGCCGTGATCGTTGCCAGTGTCACGCCCGGGCGCACGCGCAGCGCAGCGCCGATGCCAACAAGCAGCATGACGATGAACCCGCGAACGGAGGAGCAGTTCAGGCACGAAACTCGGATTTCAACGCCTGATAGAGCCGCCTATACCGTTCGAACCGGTCTCCCAGCACGCTCCGAAGTGCTGTCTCAGGCTCGTATCGTTCAAGGACGGCGGGCGCTTTGACCACTGCAGCGAGTTCTTCCCGTGTGCACGCGAGACGAGCGAGGCGACCTGCTCCAAGTGCCGCTCCGAGTTCGCTTCCTTCCTTTCGATTGAGTTCGAAGCCCAGCGTGCAAGCGCAGAGTTTTCCCCAGAATGCGCTGCGCGAACCGCCGCCAATCAATGCGGCTGCGGTGAGCGCCGTTCCCGCTCCCCGCAGCGCTGCATATCCATCTGCCATCGCAAACGCGACGCCTTCCATCACGCTGTATGCGAGATGCTGGGCGCCATGCGCCGAAGTCATCCCGTAGAAGACCCCCTTTGCTGCGGCGTCGTTGTGTGGCGTGCGCTCCCCGTTCAAATAGGGAAGGAAAATCGGCGCGGCGGCGCTTTGTCCCGAGGGGGCCATCTCGATCAGTTCGGCTACGCTGCTCTTGAGCAAGCCGGACAGCCAGTGCAGGCTCGCCGCTGCGCTGAGGATGACGCTCATCTGATGCCAATGCCGCGGCACGCAATGGCAGAACGCATGGACCGCCTGTGCCGGGTTCGGTGCATAGCTCGCGGTCGCGGCGAAGAGCACGCCCGACGTCCCCAGCGAGAGAAACGCATCGCCCGGCCGGGCAACGCCGATGCCAACTGCGCTCGCGGCGTTGTCACTGGCGCCGCCACAAACCGTCACGCTGCCATCGAGGCCCCACTCGCGCTGAAGTTCTCCCCGCAACTGCGCCGCGGGCTCGCTGCCCTCAACCAGTCGGGGCATGTGCTCCCTCGACAAGCCGGTCGCGTTGAGCATGCGGTCGGACCAGTCGCGTTTTGCGACGTCAAGCCATAGCGTCCCCGAGGCGTCGGACATATCGGACGTAAACTCGCCAGTCAGACGCCATGCGATGTAATCTTTCGGAAGCAGCACTTTTTGCACCGCACGAAAAACGGCTGGCTCGTACTTCGAAATCCAGAGCAGCTTGGGCGCCGTGAAGCCCGGCATGGCCTGATTCCCGGTGATATTGCGCGAATCGGGCACGAGCGCCTCGAGTTCGACGCACTCCGCGTACGCGCGTGTGTCATTCCACAGAATCGCCGGACGCAGGACGTTGCCGCTGCGATCGAGTAGCGTCGCACCATGCATCTGGCCGGAAAGGCCAATCCCGCGCAGCGCCCTGAACGCGCGAGGTTGCTCGCTGCGCAGAGCCGCGATGGCGTCGAGCGTAGCGTTCCACCAATCCTGGGGACTCTGCTCCGACCACAGGGGGTGAGGGTTCTCGACGCGTAGCCGGGCCCGGCTGCTGGCGATGACGTTCGATTCGGCATCGGTAAGCACAACCTTTACCTCGGACGTGCCGAGGTCGATTCCCAGATAACTCAAAGTGGATTCCCGACAGTGAGCAGGCGGGCGCGCCGCCTGGCAAGTTCTCAGGCCGCTGCCTTGTGGGCGTGTGAGGGAGCGTCGTTGAGCCGGTGCAACGCGCGAAACTTCGAAGGCGGAATCCCTTTTTGCGCGAGAAACTGCCGGTTGAAGTTCGATACGTTATTGAACCCGACGCGGTAACAGATATCGGTCACGCCGAGATCCGAGCACATGAGCAGTTCGCAGGCTTCGTTAAGACGCAGCCGGTTCTGATACTGCACAAACGTGCAGCCTGTTTGCCGTTTGAAGAAGCGCGTAAAAGTGCTGACGCTCATACTCGACATTTCTGCAACGTCGATTTCACGCAGATTGCCGGCGAGATTCTGCTGGATATAGGACAGCACCTGGTTGATGGTCGACGGCATATAGCGTTGCGCACTGACATTGTATGCAGGTCCGGCGAGCAGTTTCCTGCTGGTGCAGGCGATCAGCTGGTCGAGGATCGACATCAGCAGCATGACGCGGCGTGCACCGTGCGCGCCTGAGACCTCCTGCATCACAGGGGCAATGGCGAGGCCGAGTGCGTCCGGAAACTGGATGCCTCGCGAGGCCTGATCGATCAGCGCCATCGCAGGGCTGAGTTCGGCGAACGCCGCGACCATCTTCTCGACTGCATCACGTGAGAACTGCAGGACAAGGTCGCGAGACGGCACGCTCGCGCCGCCGTCGCTGTCCGTCACCCAGTTATGAGGCAGATTCGGGCCCGTCAGCACGATGTTGCCAGGATGGAAGTCCCCGATGTAGTCCCCCACGAAGAACTTGCCCGATGAGGCACGAATGACGTGCACTTCGTACTCCGGGTGGAAGTGCCATTTCGCAACCGTATGCGGATAGTCGTGCACCCAAGCCCGAAAGGACTCGTCCTGACGGGTATGGACCAATTCGAGATCCGGATTCATTGCTCTCGTCTCCACGGGAACCCTGACTTCGCGCCCAGGGCGCGTGCTTGCACGCTAATGTACTCCCACGCCGGGCGCCGCGTGCTGGCGCGGCTCGGGTAAGGGCGCAACCGCTGCCTCGTCTGCCGGCCCAAGCGACACATTATCCCCGGTCGCGACGTCGAAAACATGCAGATCGTGTTCGCGCAACGCGAGCCTGACGTGATCCCCAGTGTGAGGCACGGTACTCGCCGGAACCAGCGCGGTGATACGTTCGCCTGAGCAGTCAACGGTAATGAGCGCTTCTGCGCCCAACACTTCAACCAGCTCCACAGCACCGCCGAGCACGAGGGCGTCGTCCGCTTTCACATCATCGGGAATCCGTACGAAATTTGGGCGGACCGCCAGCTTGATCGCCTGTCCGTCCTGCAAGTGCTGAAAGCGCTTCTCGCGTAGTTGCCAGTGACCGGCAGCAGACGCCACCATGACGCTTTCGCCAGTGCGTTGCACCGAGGCATCGAGAAAGTTCATCGCAGGGGTGCCGATGAAGCCCGCACCAAAAATCGTCCGCGGATACCGGTACAGTTCGGTCGGCGTGCCTTCCTGCTCGATGTGTCCGCCGCGCATCAGAATGACGCGGTCGGCTAGCGTCATCGCCTCGAGCTGGTCGTGCGTCACGTAGACCGTGGTCGTTTTCAGGCGCTGATGCAAGCGTTTGATGTCGGTGCGCAGCTGGGCGCGCAACTTGGCGTCGAGGTTCGACAACGGTTCGTCGAACAGGAAGACCGCGGGCGTCTTGATCATCGCCCGGGCGATGGCGGCGCGCTGCTGCTGGCCGCCCGACATGGCGCGCGGCTTGCGCTCGAGCAGCGCGTCGAGATTGAGCATGGCGGCCACTTCGCGCACGCGGCGGTCGATCTCGGCCTTCGGCGTTTTGAGGCGCCGCAGGCCGAACGCGATGTTCTCGTACACACTCATGTGCGGATAAAGCGCGTAGTTCTGAAACACCATCGCGACATTGCGCTCGCGTGCGGGTACGTCGTTCACTACCGTGCCGCCAATCGAGAGACTGCCTCCCGATATCTCCTCCAGCCCGGCGATCATGCGCAGCATCGTCGACTTGCCGCATCCCGACGGTCCCAGCAGCACGACGAACTCGCCTTCGTCGATATGCAGGTCGAGCGGGTGCAATACCGGTTGGTCGCCGTCGTACTGCTTCATGAGCCCTTCGCAGACAATAGTCGCCATGATTCAATCCATCTCGATCTGGATCTTCACGTCCTCGGGGCGGCCAGCGGCGGCTTCCTCGAACGCCTTGATGCCGTCTGAAAACGCAAATTTGCGGGTGATGAACGGATTCACGTCGATCATTCCCGAACTGATGAGGGCCAGCGCCCGCGGGAAAATGTTCGCGTAGCGGAACACGGATTCGAGCCGGATTTCCTTTGCCTGCATCGCTACCACGTCGAGCGCGACCGGACCTGGCGGCATGCCCACCAGCACCGCGCAGCCGCCCGGGCACACGAGGTCCAGCAGCGTCTCGAAGACCTTCGCGTTGCCCGACGCTTCGAACACGACATCGGCGCCCCAGTCTTCGGTCACCTGGCGCACCACATCCTCGAGCGAATCCTCTGCGGCATTCACGGTTGTCACTGCCGGATTGCCTGCGAAATGGCGCAATTTCTCTTTCACGACGTCGGCGAGGATCACGCGCGACGCGCCGCCCGCGAGCGCCGCGAGCGCCGTCATGGCACCGATGGTGCCTGCGCCAATCACGACGGCCACGTCGCCGGGCTTCATGGCGGCCTTCGTGGCTGCTTGCAGGCCGATCGACAAGGGCTCGACGATGGCGCCTTGCGCGAACGAGACGTTGTCCGGAAGCCGGTAGGTGAACGCGGCCGGGTGAACCACGTAGGGGGTCAGGCAGCCATGCACCGGGGGAGTGGCCCAGAACCGCACGGCAGGGTCCAGATTGTAGAATCCGCGCATGGTGGCACGTGAATCGAACTGCGGCACGCCGGGTTCCATGCAAACCCGGTCGCCAACTTTCAGGTGGCCGACTTCGGCCCCCACCTCGACGATCGTGCCCGACGCCTCATGACCGAGCACCATCGGCTGCTCGACCTTGAACGGCCCAATGCGGCCGTGCGTGAAGTAGTGCACGTCACTTCCGCACACGCCGACGGTATGGATGCGAACCTTGACATCACGTGGCCCGATCACCAGCGGCAAATCGATGTCCCGCAGGCTCAGGCGTCGAGCTTCTTCCAGTACAAGTGCCTTCACAACATTCTCCTTATTTACCTTTGACCATTGAGTTCAGGAGGCGAATCAGCACGCCCACGAAGATGATTGGCGGCAGTGCGAGCAATACCGTGGACGCGTTGATCACGCCCCACGGCACTTCCTGACCGAGCGACGTAAACGCGGATGCCACGACCGGCAGGGTGGCGCTGCGCGAGGACGTCAGCGCAAGGCCCATCATCAGTTCGTTCCAGACCAGCACGAAACTGAAAATGATGCCGCCCAGCAGCGTGTTGCCACAGGTCGGCAAGGCGATGCGCCAGAACACCGCGTAAGGTCCATAACCGTCGAGCGTGGCGGCCTCCTCGATCTCGCGCGGCATGCGCTGGAACACGGGTATCGACAGCCATGTGATGGTGGACAAGGTCGTTAGCAGATAGGTGACGATCATCGAGAACCGCGTGTCGTACAGGCCCAGGTCCACCCAGATCGCGATGAGCGGAATCGCTACCGCAACCGGCGGCAGGAAGCGCAGCGACAGCAAAAAGAACTGGATGTCGCGTTTTGCCGGAACGTGAAAACGCGCGATCACGTAGGCTGCCGGCACGCCAAGCACCGTGCCCAGGATGACCGCGGTGCCCACGATGACCGAGCTGTTCTCCAGTGCGATCAGCACCTCCGGGCTCGAAATCACCTGCCGGTAATTGTCCAGCGTCGGCGTGAAGATGAAACGCGGCGTGGGCGTGACGATATCGAGCAGGTTCTTCAGTGAATTGAGCACCGCCCAAAGGATCGGGAACACCGCCACGACGGCGAGCGCAACACCGAGCAGCAGGATCGTACTGCGGGAGATCAGTCTTCCCATTTGTTCACCCGCTTCCAGATAAGCGTGAAAATCAAGGTCGTGGCGACCATCATCAGGACCGCCATGCTCGACGCGTACGACACCTTTCCTGCAAGGCCGATTCCCTGGGAGTACGCGTACATGTCCAGCGTTTCGGTGGATACGCCAGGGCCGCCTTTGGTCATCACGTAAATCAGGTCGAACGAGCGCAGCGATTCCACCATCTTGATGAACACAAGACTCATGATCGGCGCTTTGAGCATTGGCAGCGCGATGTATGCATAAACCTGCCAGGTGCTCGCATAGTCGAGCCGTGCGGCTTCGAGCGGCTCGGGCGGCAGCGTCTCGAGCAGCTTTAGCACCACCACTGAGAAGAACAGGCCCCATTGCCAGATATCGACCAGCGCGACCGCATAGAGCGCAAGCGCCGGGTCCGAGAGAAAGGCCGTGTTCGTGATGCCGAAGAGGCCGATCAACCAGCTGAGAATGCCATTGAGCGGCGAGTACATGAACTTCCAGATAAACGCCGCGGAAACACGTGGCAATAGCACAGGGATGATCAACAGCACACTGATGGCATTGCGCATCCTGCCGCGCACATGCTCGAACAGATAAATGGCAATGACGATTCCGAGCGCGACCGCGCCGAGCACCGTCACGACCTCCCAGATGGCCGAGACTTCAATGGAGTTGATGAAGCGCCGGTCGGCAGCAAGGCGCACGAAATTGCGCATCCATACGAACTCGCTGTCCGGGTAACGCAACACGCGATTGCGGAGCGCGAGGTTGATGGCCGCGATGGTAGGCACGAATCCCAGCACCACCATCGCAACGAGAGGCGGCACCAGAAACACGAACGGAAGGCTAGTCTTTCCGCGATTGAACATTCAGCTCTCCAGCTTCGAACACTCGGGAGCGCATGCCGCCGCTCCCGTGCACAGAGGGGACCCGCGCGCCTCGCGCTTGTCCCCGCGCTGCCGCTCATTTGCGCGCATGCTCCATGGCATCTTGCGCGTACTGGGTCGAATCGTTGAGCGCGCCCTGAATGTCCTTCTGGGTGCCCGTAAAGATTTCCTCGAGCGCCACGCCGAGGTTGTCGCCGATATCCGGCCATTGGGGGCTCGGCCAGAACGTGACTTTCGACACCGGCGTCGTATCCTTCAAGCCCGCGAGAATCTGCGGTTTGACGTGCTTCTGGAAATAGTCGCTTTCGATCGTGCTCGTGCGGTTGTAGTCGCTGAACACGTTGTCGTGCAGGCGTGCCTGCTCCTGTTCCTTGCTTGTTGCCCACGCAATGAACTTGCCGGCTGCCTGGCGGGTGCATTCGTCCTTCGCGCCGACCGCTGAAATGGCTAGTCCATGCCCGTAAGCAGCGGAGGGCAGCGGTGCGGGCGGCCTCACGTAGCCGACCTTGTCGGCGACACTCGACTTGGTGGGGTCTTCCATCCAGTCGGCGAACGGCGTCGACTCGATCATGAACGCCACCTTCCCGGAGCGGAATGCCTCGAGCGCGTTGCTCCAGTCATAGGTGGCGGAGCCCGGCGGCGCATACTTGAAGAGGTCCGTGTAAAGCTGCGTGGCCTTGACGGCAGACGGTGAGTTGAATGCGGGTTGCTGCTGCTTGTCGGTCCATGTTCCACCTTCGGCGAGCATGAACGGCGCCCAGCGCCAGACATTCATGCCGGAGCCGCGCTGGCCTCGGGCAACCCAGCCATACAGGTTCGGCGGCGCGTTGAGTTTCTTGATGTCGGCAACCAGCTCGTCGAGCGTGCGCGGCACCGGCATATGTGCTTTCTCGAGGATATCCCGGCGATAAAACAGGAAGTCGGAACCACCAATCAGCGGCGCGAAATACGCGACGCCCTTATAGCTCGCGACAGCGCGGCGTCCGGGCAGGAAGTCGTTGTAGTCGGCCTCCTTGGGGTAGTACTTCAGCAAGGGCACGATCCAGCCCGCCGTCGCGAACTCGGAGACATTCGCCTCATCCACGTAGTAGACCTGGTACGAACCGGCGCCGGTCGACGCGTCGAGCCGCGATTTTGCGCGGCGGTCGTTCTCTCCGAAGTAGCTGATCTCGATCTTCGTTCCGGTCTTTTTTTCGTAGTCGGGCAAGGACTTTTCCATCACGGTAAGGCCGAGACTTTTCTGCGCGAGCACCTTGATGACAGGAACATTGCACGACTGCGCGACCGACACGACAGGCAGGGTCGCGCCCAGCAACGCACACAGTGCGGAATAGTGGAACCTTTTCACTGCCGTCTCCTGGAAGGTTTTAGTTCGAGTGGTTGTTATCGGCCGGTGGTGGTTGCGTGCCGGTAGATAGCGAGCGTAAGTTAGCACCGGCCTGGCGAGCCAGCCACGCCAAAACGGGGCAGCGGTTCTGTACTTTTTGCTCAGTTTTTGTGTGCAGCGCAAAATTTTGTGTCGAACCTGGGTTGGGCGAGCGTGGCTGTATGCGTTCTGGCAGATCGCGATTCCAGCTCGATTGGCGGTTCGGGGATGGCTGCAAGCACAACCTTCGGCTTTGTCATGCGCCGAATCCTCGCGGCACTGATCCTGAGTACGCCTGTGTATATTTGAAGATTCGCGGGGATCGAATCCGTCGATATCCGCCATTTTTCATGGGAAGTCGAAACGGCAATTCTTGGCACTTTTCGATAGTTCATGATCTTCCCACAATAGCCTCACGCGATGCGACGGCGGCGAATCCTCTCAGTCGATGCGACACCCGCCGGGCGCTTTCACGCGTTCACTGCCTCTCATCTGGAGAATCTGTCATGAAGATTGTCGTAATCGGTGGTTCCGGCCTGATCGGGTCGCGTCTCGTGAAGCTGCTTGGCGATGCGGGACATGAGGCGCTCGCCGCGTCGCCGCGTAGCGGTGTGAACGCCGTGACGGGGGAGGGCCTGAGCAACGCGCTAGCGGGTGCGGACGTCGTCGTGGATGTGGCGAACGCGCCGTCGTGGGAGCCCCATGCGGTGCTCGACTTCTTTCGCAACTCGGCGCGCAACCTCGGCAAAGCGGAAGTGGCCGCTGGCGTACGCCATCACGTCGCACTGTCCATCGTCGGCTGCGAGCGCACGCCGGAGAATGCGTATTTCGTCGCCAAAGTTGCGCAGGAAGAGGCGATCGAGGCGGCGGGCGTGCCTTACACGATTGTGCGCGCGACCCAGTTCATGGAATTCATCGGCGCAATCGCCGATTACGGCACCGAAGACGGGACGGTGCGCGTTGGCGACGGACTGTTTCAGCCGATAGCCGCCGATGAAGTCGCGGCAACGCTCGCGCAGGTCGCTCTCGCCGCGCCGCTGAACGGCACGGTCGACATCGCCGGCCCCGACCGCGTGCCGTTCGCGGAGATCGTCTCGCGCTATCTGAAATCGGTGGGCGATGCCCGCCCGGTAGTGACGGATCGCGATGCGCGCTACTACGGCGGCCGCGTCGAGGAACAATCGCTTGTCCCGCTCGGCGACGCGCGGATCGGCCGCATCAGTCTCGACCAGTGGCTCGCGCAAGCAAAAAAGGGCTGATTCCAAGGTATCTGCGAAACCTGAAGCCGCAGACCCATGAGGCGCATTGACCGTCGCCATTCTTATAGATCAATCGAGACTTTCTAATTCCCGCCGCCAAAATCTTCACCCAAAGGACGACAACCCCAGCATGGTGTAGATAGGTATTTATACCAATGCCAAAACGTATATCGCGGAAGGCGAATATTTCATTAGAAGGTTATCGGGCTTCTCCATAGACTGTGCCGAACCCATTGATCGAGCGCTGTCTCGAGGCAACGGGTCGAGTCGATGACGTTCTTGCCTTGGCATTGCCCGGGAATTCAAATCTAACGACACAAGGGGGAGCGGAATACCTGCGTTTTGGCTAAAGCATCTATTCGATCGGTGATTCGAACAGCGTCAGATCTGACAAACGGAAGAAGCACTGTGGAAGCTTGAACGCAATGGCTGCCGTCACTGGCGTGCGGCGAGCATTGCAGGTTCAGGCTATGGCGAAAAATAGCAATTAGAAACTCGTACATCGGAGACAGAAGAATGAAGCTGGTCAGAAAGATCGCACTACGTACGATGGTGGGAGCAGCGTTCGCGCTTGCTGCGGGGACAAGCGCATTCGCACAGGGCAAGCCGATTACGCTTGGGTTCTCCCAGGTGGGCGCCGAAAGTGCATGGCGCACGGCAAACACCGTGTCGGTGAAAGCGGCAGCAAAGGATGCTGGCATCAACCTGAAGTTCTCGGACGCCCAGCAGAAGCAGGAAAACCAGATCAGGGCGATCCGCTCGTTCATCGCGCAGAAGGTTGACGTTATTGCGTTTTCGCCGGTCGTCGAGTCGGGCTGGGAGCCGGTGCTCGAAGAGGCGAAGCGTGCAAAGATCCCTGTCGTCCTCACCGATCGCGCGATCGACGTGAAGGATCCCTCGCTCTATGCGACGATGATTGGTTCTGACTTCATGGAGGAAGGGCGCCGCGCAGGTCACTGGCTCGAGGAGCGTTACAAGAACGAGCCGGGACCCATCAACATCGCAGAACTGCAAGGGACGGTCGGTTCCGCGCCTGCCAACGACCGTCATGCGGGTCTGATGGAAGTGATAAAGAGCGATCCGAAGTTCAAGGTCATCGCGTCGCAAAGCGGTGACTTCACGCTTGCGGGCGGCAAGCAGGTGATGGAAGCGTTTGCGAAGACGTATGGCAAAAAGATCAATGTGGTCTATGCCCATAACGACGATATGGCGCTTGGCGCAATCCAGGCCATGGAAGAAGCAGGCATCAAGCCGGGCAAGGATGTCACGGTGGTTTCCTTCGATGCGACGAAGGGTGGCTTTCAGGCCATGGTGGACGGGAAGATCAACGTGGACGTCGAATGCAGCCCGCTGCTCGGCCCCCAGCTGATGGCGGCGGTGAAGGACATCGTGGCCGGCAAGCAGGTTCCGCGGCGCATCGTGACCGACGAAGGCATCTTTCCGATGAATGTCGCAGCGCAAGTCATGCCGAGCCGGAAGTACTGATCTGCACGTCATATCCCGCCGACGGGCGCGCTCGGGAGCGTCACTCCTGAGCGCGCCGGCTCGTCCCCGACACCATTGGCGAGTCCGTCCGCGGAACTCGCGAACACCATGAACCCTGTACCCATTCTCGAAATGACGGGCATCGACAAGACGTTTCCGGGCGTCAAGGCGTTGCAGCAGGTCGATTTTCGGCTGTTTCCCGGTGAGATTCACACGTTGATGGGCCAGAACGGCGCGGGCAAATCAACGCTCATCAACGTGCTCACCGGCGTATTCGCACACGATCGCGGCGAAATCTGCCTCGCTGGGAAGCCGGTTCGCTTCACTGCGCCGCTGGACGCCGAAGCCGCCGGGATCCAGACGCTCTATCAGGAAGTGAACCTCTGCCCGAATCTTTCCGTGGCGGAGAACATCTTCGCCGGCCGGCATCCGAAGAAGCGCGGAGCAATCGACTGGAAGGCGATCAACCTGCAGGCGCGGGACGCGCTGGCCGCGCTGGATCTTTACATTGATGTCACGCACTCGCTGGATTCCTACCCGATTGCGGTCCAGCAAATGGTGGCAATCGCGCGCGCCGTCTCCGTCGACGCGAGCGTGCTCATTCTCGACGAACCGACTTCAAGTCTCGATGACGGCGAAGTCGCGCGGCTTTTCGCGGTGCTGCGCCGCTTGAAGGAATCGGGAATGGCGATTCTGTTCGTGACGCACTTTCTCGAGCAGACCTATGCCGTGTCGGATCGCATCACCGTCATGCGTAATGGCGCACGAGAAGGCGAGTACCTGGCAAAGGACTTGTCCGTCGACGTGCTGGTCGCAAAGATGACTGGCCGGGAAGGCATGAACGAGACGATGAAGGCCGGCACGTCGGACGGTCCGCACCCGGATGCAGCGGCCGCGCCTTTTCTTTCCATGCAGGGTGTAGGTCGGCGTGGGTTGATGAGTCCCGTCGATCTCGACGTGTGTCCTGGCCAGATCGTCGGTCTTGCCGGGCTGCTCGGTTCTGGTCGCACCGAAACAGCGCGGCTGGTGTTCGGCGCCGAGCGCCCGGACACCGGGACGATGCTGATCGACGGACAACGCGCGAAGCTCGCTTCGCCGCGAGACGCAGTGCGACATGGCATCGCCTATTGCCCGGAGGATCGAAAAAAAGAAGGAATCGTAGCCGCGTTGTCGATCCGGGAGAACATCGTTCTGGCGTTACAGGCGCGACGTGGGTGGTGGCGCATGCTGAGTTACTCCCGTCAAAGGAAAATGGCCGATCAATACATCGCGCAACTCGGAATCAAGGCGCGCGACGCAGAGCAGCCCATCGGCCTGCTCTCCGGGGGAAACCAGCAAAAGGTGCTGCTTGCCCGGTGGCTCGCGACCGAGCCGAAACTGCTGATCATGGATGAGCCGACGCGCGGCATCGACGTTGCCGCGAAGTTCGAGATCATGGACCGTGTCCGCTCGCTTTGCGCGAAAGGCCTCGCAATTCTCTTTATCTCTTCTGAAATGAGTGAGGTGGTTCGCGTCAGTCACAGGATTGCTGTCCTGCGTGACCGTCGCAAGGTCGCCGAGATTGCGGGCGATCGCCTCTCGGAGGATCAGGTGTATCAACTCATCGCAGGAGGCGAGTCATGAAGTCGGTTCGCGCGCTGGTGCGGCATCAACTGGTCTGGCCCGCCATCACACTCATCTTGCTGATTCTTCTGGACGTTGCGCATCGCGCAAGCTTTCTCTCGGTGACTGTCCTCGACGGTCATCTTTTCGGCGCGCCGATTGACATCCTCAATCGTGCTGCGCCGCTCGTGATGGTCTCCCTCGGAATGACGCTCGTCATCGCGACGCGCGGCATCGACATCTCGGTCGGAGCAACGGTGGCCATTGCCGGCGCGGCCGCCGCGATCATCCTCGAGGCGGATCCGTCGCGCGTTGGCATGGCGCTTGGTGCGGCGATTGCCGTCGGACTGTTGGCCGGGATGTGGAACGGTCTGCTTGTCGCGCTCGTCGGAATGCAACCGATCATCGCCACACTCATTCTGATGGTGGCAGGACGGGGCGTCGCACAGTTGCTGACAGGTGGCCAGATTATTCCCATCAGTGCACCGGGCTACCTCAGGCTGGGTGATGGATATCTGGCGATGGTTCCCTGCTCGGTCTGGATCGCCGTCGTGGTGACGCTCGCGCTCGCGCTTCTGGTGAACCGCACCGCTCTGGGACTTTTCGTTCGCTCCATTGGCGTCAATCCTGTCGCAACGCGACTGGTCGGGCTGCGTTCCGGCGCGATCGTCTTCGGCGTGTACGTCATCTGCGGGTTGATGGCGGCGCTCGCCGGGATCATCGCCAGCTCAAACGTACGGAGTGCTGACGGAAACAATGCGGGTCTACTACTCGAACTCGACGCGATTCTGGCCGTGACGCTCGGCGGGACGTCGTTGCTTGGCGGCCGCTTCAGTCTTGGTGGCACGGTGCTCGGCGCATTGATCATCCAGACGTTGACCTACACGACCTATTCGATCGGCGTGCCGCCGGAAGCAACGCTCGTTGTCAAGGCCGTTGTCGTGGTCGTGGTGAGTGTCATTCAATCAGAAGTTGCGCGTGCGCTGTTTGTCAAGCAGGTGAAACATCTTCTTTCCCAGGCGCGCGAACGCGCATCTACCGGAACGAGTCCATCATGAGAAAGCTGACTGGCCGTCTGGCTGATCCGAGAACGCTGCCCATCGTCGCAACGATCGTGCTGTTCGCTGCGCTGTTCGGTTTTGGTTCCGTCATGTACACCGGCTTCTTTTCGATGCAGGTATTGACGGGCCTGTTCGTAGACAATGCGTTTCTGCTTGTCGTGGCGATTGGCATGACGTTCGTGATCCTGTCGGGGGGCATCGACCTGTCCGTCGGCGCCGTGGTTGCCCTGACTACGATACTGTGCTCTGTGGGTGCGCAGTGGCTGCATTGGCCCATCTGGGTCGTCGTGCCGATCGTGCTGGTTTTCGGCGCGCTCTACGGTGCGGCGATGGGGGCGCTGATTCACTTCTTCCGCCTGCAACCGTTCATCATCACGCTCGCAGGCATGTTCCTGGCCCGCGGCGCCTGCTTCCTGATCACGACGGAATCGATCACGATCGACGAGCCGACGTTCCATGCTGTCGCGTCTCTGAATATTCCGGTCGGCGGCGGCTCCCTGAATGCCGGATCGCTGGTGGGCATTGCGACGCTCGTGGTCGCGATTTTCATCGCGCACTTTACGCGCTTCGGGCGCAACGTTTATGCGATTGGCGGCAATGAGCGCTCTGCGCTGCTTATGGGCTTGCCAGTCGCAAGAACGAAGATCGCTGTGTATGCGTTGAGCGGCTTCTGCTCGGCGCTGGGCGGGGTGATCTTTACGCTGTATGTGCTCTCCGGGTACGGACTGCAGGCACAGGGCATGGAACTCGATGCCATCGCCGCAACGGTGATCGGCGGAACGTTGTTGACCGGCGGGGTCGGCTACGTAATCGGATCGCTATTCGGCGTCGGCATCCTCGGCACCATCCAGACGCTGATCACCTTCGACGGTACGTTGAGTTCGTGGTGGACGCGCATCGTCATCGGCGCATTGCTCTGCGTGTTTTGTCTGCTGCAGCGGATCATCGAGCGGCACGCGGGTCGACGCCGCAAGGGCGGCGGGGGCTTCGCGCCGACATCGGCCGGGCCATCGCACGGTGGGCAGCGGGGGCGGGATAAGCGTCGCAGCGTTGATCTCGTCACGACGACTTGATCGTCTCAGGTTGATATCCAGTCTGTCTGAACGGGAGGGGAGAACGTGCTCGACTTACGGGATACGGATTTACGAAAGCCAGTCTTCGGGAAGGCGGCGCGACCTGGCGAGCCAGAGCAGGGCGCAGCCGGGAAGGCGTATCGGCAGACAACGCTTTCGAACGCCTGTCTGAGGCTCGACGTAGAGGCAGGGAGCCGCGGCGGGATTGTGCAACTGGAGTGGAACGACCGGGGGACATGGACGCCCGTCTTTCGACAGGCGCAGCGGCGAGGGCATATACCGGCTCCCCGTCGACTATCGTGTCAACCGTCGATCTGGGTTCAGAATGCGGCGCAGGACATCGGGGCTTCAGCGACGTCGTCCGGATCACAGCCAATCGGCGCAAGTGGGCTGCTTCCGGTGGCTGATGTTGCCCCCGGTGTCGCCCTGATGGGTGACTGGGAAATCGACTCCGCCGGAGAAAAATGTCTCCGCTTGATAACCGAGGTCGCACAACGCTATAGGGCGCTCCAGACATACGAGCTTGACGGGCCAACACTGGAAATAGCCGTCGAATTCGAGAATACGGGACACACGCCGCTACTGTGCGGAATCGAAATCAGTCCGGTCCTGGTGCGGGATTCAGACACCCGCATTAGCGCACCGGCAGGCGGGATCTGGATTGCACGGGAAAACGGAAAGTCTCCCAGGCTCGTTCCGGCTCCGTTCGCATGGCAATTCGGGGTGACATACCCTTTGCCCGCGAAGGTGGTTGACCACGCGTTCACTGGCTGGGGAGGGAGGGCGCTGGTCGAATGGCCGGCGCGACAGATTTCTCTCGCGATCGTGGGAAACACGGACTGCTATCGCCTTCGTGCATATCCGGAAGAAGATTCGTTTTCGTTCCAGGTGATGAATGATCAATCGGAACACCATTACATTCGCAACGGTGATGATGTGCCCGGCCTGACAGTTCTTGCTGCCGGACAAACGCTCAGCCGTCGGGTCAGCTTCACAGTCGAACGCCTGGCGTCTCTGACGAGGACCGCGCGCTACTCGACGGAGTAGCGGCTTATTCCAGTAGCGCTGTCCGGCGCTGTGTCGGGCAGGGCGCGGCGGGGAAGCGCTGGAATCTTTTCATATTAATAAAAAGTCATCACGGCCCGCGTGAGAGGTCTATTTGACACATCATGAATCGGGGGGAAATATGCTCAAGGGGTTCAGTATCAAAAGCGGGCTGACCTGCGTAATTTCGGTGTTTGTCGTCATCCTGGCCTTGACGAGTTCTGCGGGCATTCTGGCGCTGAAGCTGAACAACGACGCGCTGCGAGCCATGTATGAAGTTGATACCAGTTCGCTGGTCGCGCTGAAGACCAGTGACGCCTTGCTTCAGCGTGCACGCGTTTCGCTCGACAGCTACCTTTCGTTGTATGGTCTGGGCGATCCGGAACCGGCGTTGCTTTCGGGTGCGCGACAGGATTTAAAGGATTCCGAACTAGAATTCTCGAAGTATCTTTCGCTGCAATCGGGCACGGACTCCGAGGCGGCGAGGCAGCTGACAGGGCGGCGGCGGTCGGTCCTCGACAAGGCAATCCTGCCGGCGGCTGACGCGCTCGGCCAAATGGATTTCGGCCGCTTCAAGGAACTCCAGGGGAAGGCGACACAGGATGCGGTGGCGTCTTATCAGAGCGCGATGAAGGAACGGGAGAACGCGGTCGTCGACTTGCAACGGGAACGTTTTGCGCAGGCGCAGTCCCGCTTTCATTTGATGGTCGCCGTGCTTGCCGGAACGGCGATCGTCGCACTTGCCGTGGGAATAGTCGCGAGGCTGATCCTCGTCGGAATCGTTGTGCGCCCTGTCGCCGAAATCAAGGCACATCTCGCGCGCATTGCCTCAGGCAATCTTCAGGGTGATGTGCTCGCCGAATATCGGAACGAGATGGGAATGCTCATGGCGGACGTCAGGACGATGCAGGACGCGCTGGTGCGAACTGTCCGTAGCGTTCGTGGCGGAACGGAAACCATCAACGTCGGCGCACAGGAGATTGCCTCTGGCAGCGCAGATCTTTCCCGGCGAACCGAGCAACAGGCAGCTTCGCTTGAACTTGCTGCCGCGAACATGGCGCAGTTGACGCGGGCCGTCAAGAAAAACGCGGAGACAGCCAATACCGTGAGCCGACAGGCATTGGTGGCTTCACAAACAGCATCTGCCGGCGGCGAGGTGGTTCACGAAGTCGTCCGGACGATGCAAGGCATATCGGTGCATTCCAGCAAGGTCGCCGAAATCGTGGGCCTGATTGAAAGCATCGCCTTCCAGACCAACATTCTGGCGCTGAATGCCGCCGTCGAGGCGGCACGGGCTGGAGAACTCGGGCGAGGTTTTGCAGTCGTCGCGAGTGAAGTCCGAAGTCTCGCTCAGCGAAGTGCCCAGGCGGCAAAGGAGATCAAGCAGTTGATTGACGCTACCGTCGGAAAGATCGACGAAGGTTCGCTGCTCGCGCAAAGGGCGGGCACGATCATGACCGAGGTTGTGTCGTCAGTCACAGCGGTAAGCGGCTTGATGGCTGAGTTGCACCGGGCCACGCAGGAACAGAGCCACGACATCGAGCAGGTGAGTGGCGCGGTCGTGCAAATGGACACAACAACTCAGCAAAATGCAGCACTTGTCGAGCAGGCTGCAGCCGCAGCGCAATCGCTCAAGGAGCAGGCAGCGCTGCTCGACGATGTCGTTTCGGAATTCAAGATTGCATCGGGTACGTCGTGACTCTCCGGTCACTCAGACGGTATCGTTCACGAGCCCCGCGGTGTTGCCGCTCGCCAGCCACGGTAAAACGCGACATTTGTAAATAGCCAGAACACGACATTTCAAAAAAGCCGTAACATATAAAACTGCGATAATTAAGATTATGTAAAATAAAAGATGGCGTGCACTGCGACGCACCCCCACACACGCAGCTCCGCCACATCAAACGCGCAATCCCCGGCTTTTAAGCCGATAAACAAGCTGCGCGCGCGTGATACCGAGATTGCGCGCCGCCGCAGAAAGATTCCCCGACGCCTGGCGTACCGCGCTCTTGAGCAACGCCGATTCGATGTCGTCGAGCGAGAGCGGCGCGCCGTCGGTTTCGGTGCCCATCAACAGACTCGTGACCTTGCGCGTTATGCGTTCGGCGTCGTCGCCCGAACCCGCGCCGGCACCCGCGAGCGCGTTGAGCTTGTCGGACGGCAACAGGCTGCCATGCTCGTCCACGCCGAACACTGAAAGGTCGAACGTTTCCCCGCTGATGAAGAGATGCCCCACGTCGATCGGCGCGTCGTCGCCCGCAAGTATCACACCGCGCTCGACAATGTTCTCGAGCTCGCGGATGTTGCCGGGCCAGTTGTAACTGAGGATTGCGTCGATCGCGCGGCTCGTGAAGCCCGTGATATTGCGATCGTGTCGCTCGCGATATTTGCGCAGGAAGTGATTGAGCAGCACCGGCAAATCCTCCTTGCGCTCGCGCAGCGAAGGCACGCGTATGGGGAACACGTTGAGCCGGAAATAAAGGTCTTCGCGAAAGCGCCCCGCACGCACTTCATCGCGCAGGTCGAGGTTCGTTGCCGCGACGACGCGCACGTCCACGCGGCGCGTTTGCGTGTCTCCCACGCGCTCGATCTCGCCTTCCTGCAGCGCGCGCAGCAGCTTGCCTTGCGCCGTCATCGTAAGGATGCCGATTTCGTCGAGAAAGAGCGTGCCGCCATGTGCGCGCTCGAAGCGGCCCGGGCGGCTTTGGGTGGCGTCCGTGAAGCCGCCTTTCTCGACGCCGAAAAGTTCGGATTCCACCAGCGATTCGGGAATGGCCGCGCAGTTGACGGCGACGAACGCGCCCTCGCTGCGCTTGCTGATGCGATGCAGTGTGCGCGCGAACACTTCCTTGCCCACACCGCTCTCGCCGAGAAAGAGTACGGTGGCGCGCGTGGTCGCCACGCGGCGGATCATATGGCAAACAGCGTTGAAGCCCGGCGAAGCGCCGACCATGTTGACGTCGCCGAATGCCGTAGGCGCCGCGGGCGCTTCGCGTGGGTCGTACGCGCCATGTCCGCTCACCGGATCCGTACGGTCGTCGCTCGCCGCCAGGCCTTGCGTAAAAGACTGCGCCTTCAGGAAGCGCAGGTCGTTGGCGGCTTCCTCGCCCCACTCCTCGATCGGCTTGCCGATGATGCGGCAATACGCCTGGCCCAGCGCGCGGCACTCGACTTCGCGGTAGAGGATGGGGCGTCCCATGAACACGCTCGTATAACCGCTGGCGTAGCCGATCTGAGTCCAGCAGACGGGCTCTGCGCCGATGCCGTAAATGCGCACGTGCTCTTCGTCCTCGGCGCAGCCCTTCCAGAGAAATTCGCCGTAGTAGTGACCTTTCTCGACATCGATCTCGAGCCGAACCGGCTCGACTTCGGTGAGCCCTTCGAGCATATGCAGCTGCGGTCCCACGGCGAACATCTCGCTCACGTCGTTCCCGGGCCGCACCTTGCCCACCAGTTCCGCGTCGCGCGCGCCCGAGTTGTAGCCCATGCGCGTGAGCAGCCCGCGCGCCGCGTCGATACCAAGGCTGTCGATCAGCTCGCGCCGCAGCGTGCCGAGCGATTGCGCGTGCAGCAGCACCATGCGTTGATCGTCGAGCCAGATGCGACCGTTGCCCGGCGCGAATCGCAAGCGTGACATGAGGTCGGCGATGTCGGGGTAGCGCAGGCTGTCTACGCGCGCGCCCTTGGGCGTGACGAGTTTCATCTGCTCGGTGCCCTGCTCTGCCTTGTGCTGCGTACCCATGCTGTCCCGCTCCCTCCATCGATGGACGGCCCCACGATAGGGGAAGCCGCATGGCCGCGCAAGGCCGATTTGTTTGCGCCGTCAAACCCTGCGGGTAATCCCCGATGCTCGTTTGATGAAGCGATTTCGCGCCCGGCAGCACGCTTTCGATCATTTGATCGAAAGGGCGGCGTGTCGCGCCAGGCACGCCTCGATGCGCCACGAAACGCAGCACTGGCGCCAAACGCCGGACGCAAAAGACTTTTCAACGCTCGAGCGCCGCCCCGTGCGTGTCGCGAATCGCGCCCTGGCCTGCTCATTGCATATAGAGAGCACAACGCGGGGCATTGCACGAAAACATCAAGCAGCCGCGTAAGCGAAAAAGGAGGAGGCAATGAGCAAATCGCAAGCACGCGCACCGTCGCTCGATCGGCCGTTCGACGTCGAGCGGCGCTACGTGCGCATGAAGGCACTGCGCGAGGACGGCTTCGTCGAGTTCGACTTTTCGATTGGCGACCCGCGCATCTGCGTGGAGCTCGTGATGCGCGAGCCGGACTATCGCGCGTTCTGCGATATACACGACGCCGTGCGGCTCTCCGCGCTAGAAGCCGCCGCGCTGGACGCCGAAGAACTCAAGTGGCGCTACGGCCAGCCAGGTCTCGCCGAATAACCGGCAGCGCCACTCAACCCATTACACGGAGGAGCACGAGATGCAAATCGATATCAAGACTTCGGCGGTCCAGCCCGTACGGCAGACCTTCTCGCATATTGCGCGGCGCCTCGGCGCCGACAAACCCGCGTCGCGCTACCAGGAAGCTACGTTCGACCTGCAGCCCGAGGTCAACTTTCACTATCGCCCGCTGTGGCAGCCGCAATACGAGCTGTACGACAAGGCGCGCACCGCCATCCGCATGAACGACTGGTACGCGTTCAAGGACCCGCGCCAGTACTACTACGGCGCCTATACGATCACACGTTCGCGCCAGCAGGAGACGATGGAGAAGAACATCGAGTTCGTCACGCGGCGTGCGCTGCTCTCGGGCTTGTCCGATGAACAGAAAGAACGCATCGCCTCGCTGATGGTGCCGCTGCGTCACGTGGAGTGGGCCGCGAACACGAACAACTGCTTCGTCACCGCGTATGGCTGGGGCACGGCCATCACGCAGGCCACCATGTACCACTGCATGGACCGGCTCGGACTCGCCCAGTATCTCTCACGCGTCGGCCTGCTGCTCGACGGCAATCTCGGCACCTCGCTCGTGGCAGGCAAGGCCGCGTGGCTCGGCGCACCGTTGTGGCAACCGCTGCGCCACCTCGTGGAGGACCTCATGGTCGTGCAGGACTGGTTCGAAACCTTCACGGCGCAAAATGCCGTGCTCGACGGACTGCTTTACCCCCTCGTGTATCGCCACATCGACGCGCGGCTCTGCGCGCAATCCAGCGCGGGCCTCGGCATGCTCAACGAATTCGCGATCGGCTGGTTCGATGAAACGAGCCGTTGGGTGGATGCCACGCTGAAGACCGCGGCAGCCGAGTCGCCGGAAAACGCCGCCCTGCTCTCGTGCTGGATCGAAATGTGGCGCGGTCGAACGCTCGAAGCCTTGCAGCCGCTTGCGGTCGAGGCACTCGGCAACGAGGATGCCGCCGCTGCGCTCGCCGATATCGACACGGCATTTACTGCACGCATCACGAAGCTCGGCATCGCGATTGCCGCAGCAGGCGAGCGCACGGAGGCCCGTCATGGCTGACACCGTCTTCATCGCCTTCCAGACCAACGACGATTCGCGGCCCATCGTGGAAGCCATCGCCGAAGACAACCCGCATGCCGTCGTCAATGCCCTGCCGGCCATGGTCAAGATCGACGCCCAAGGCCGCCTCGTCATCAAGCGTGAATCGATTGAAGCGCGCATTGGCCGCCCGTTCGATCTGCGCGAACTGCAGCTGAACCTGATCTCGCTTTCCGGCAACATCGACGAAACCGACGACGAATTCATTCTGGCGTGGAACGCCTGAGCGAAAACTAACAGGAGACTGACAATGAGCACGCCCACGAGTACGCCGAAAAAACTCAGCATTAAGGATAACTATGCAATGCTCACGCGCGGCCTTGCGTGGGAAAGCACGTACCAGCCCATGGACACGATCTTCCCATACGACCGCTTCGAGGGCATCAAGGTCCACGACTGGGACCGCTGGGAAGACCCATTCCGTCTCACGATGGACGCCTACTGGAAATATCAGGGCGAAAAGGAACGCAAGCTCTACGCGATCATCGACGCCTTCCAGCAGAACAACGGCCAGTTCAACGTGACCGACCCGCGCTATATCAACGCGCTCAAGCTCTTTCTCACAGGCGTGAGCCCGCTCGAATACGCGGCGCATCGCGGCTTCGCGCTCGCGGGCCGCAACTTCCGCGGCGCGGGTGCGCGCATCGCCTGCCAGATGCAGGCCATCGACGAACTGCGCCACGCCCAGACCCAGGTCCATACGATCAGCCAGTACAACAAGTTCTTCAACGGCTTTCACGACTTCAGGCACATGCACGACCGCGTCTGGTATCTGTCCGTGCCCAAGTCGTATTTCGAAGACGCCATGAGCGCCGGGCCGTTCGAATTCGTTACCGCTATTTCATTCTCTTTTGAATATGTGCTCACCAACCTGCTCTTCATGCCGTTCATGTCGGGGGCGGCGTTCAACGGCGACATGGCGACGGTTACGTTCGGCTTTTCGGCGCAATCGGACGAATCGCGCCACATGACGCTGGGCCTCGAAGTCGTGAAGTTCCTGCTCGAGCAGGACCCTGGCAACGTGCCGATCATCCAGAAGTGGATCGACAAATGGTTCTGGCGTGGCTACCGGCTCCTCACGCTCGTCGCGATGATGATGGACTACATGCTGCCCAAGCGCATCATGTCGTGGCAGGAGGCGTGGGAAACCTATTTCGAGCAGAACGGCGGCGCGCTCTTCCACGACCTGGAGCGTTACGGCATTCGCCTGCCGAAGTATCACGACGTGGCGACGAAGGAGAAGGACCGTCTCTCGCACGAAGCATGGGGCATCTTCTACAACTACACGCACGCCGCGGCCATGCACACGTGGATTCCCACCGACGGCGAAATGGACTGGCTCGCGCAGAAGTATCCCGCGACCTTCGACAAGCTCTACCGCCCGCGCTACGAATACTGGCGGCGCCAGCAGCAGGAAGGCAAGCGCTTCTACAACAACTCGCTGCCCATGCTGTGCCAGGTGTGCCAGATCCCGATGGCGTTCACCGAGCCCGACGACCCCACGAAAACCTGCTATCGCGAAAGCGATTATCTCGGCAACAAGTTCCACTTCTGCTCCGACGGCTGCAAGGACATCTTCGACAACGAACCCGAAAAATACGTGCAGTCGTGGCTGCCCGTGCATCAGATCTATCAGGGCAACTGCTTCGAATCCGATGTCGATCCCACCGCGCCGGGCTTCGATCCCATGCGCGAGGTGCTGCGCTACTACCACATCGAAGCGGGCGCGGACGGCCACGAATTCGAGGACTCGCCCGATTGCTCGAACTGGCGGCGCTGGACCGGCAAGCCGGCATATGGCGGCGAAACCGCCGGCGATGCCGCACCGGAAGACCAGCCCGAGCGCCGCGCCGCCTGACGCTCGAAGCCCCAGACATCCATTCAAGGAGACACATCATGGCAGTAGTCGCATTGAACGAAGGCTACGCAGGGCCGATGCGCGACCGCGTGGAGAACTTCCACGGCAACCAGTTGCTGTACGTGGGTTGGGAGGATCACCTCATGTTCTGCGCGCCGCATTGTCTCGCCGTCGCGCCCGGCATGACGTTCGGCGCGCTTGCCCGCGAGGTGATCCCGGCGATGTACGGCATGCACCCCGACTGGCCTTCGGTGCAGATCGAAAGCGTCGAGTGGTTCCGCTCGCGCGAGCGCTTCACGCCCGACTTCGACGCGAGCCTCGCCGACAACGGTCTGGGCCACAAGGCGTTGCTGCGCCTGCGCACGCCGGGCCTCACCGGCATCGGCGGCTCGCACAGCTAGAACGGGAGGCAAGCATCATGAGCTATCAATTGACCATCGAACCGGTCGGCCAGACGATCGAGATCGAAGAGGAACAGACGCTGCTGGACGCGTGCCTGCGCGCGGGCGTGTGGCTGCCGCATGCGTGCTGCCACGGCCTGTGCGCGACGTGCAAGGTGCAGGTGGTGGACGGCGAGATCGAGCACGGCGAGGCATCGCCCTTTGCGCTGATGGATTTCGAGCGTGACGAGGGAAAGTGTCTCGCCTGCTGCGCACGCGTGCAGTCGGACGTGACGATCGAAGCCGATATCGACGAAGACCCGGACGCGCGCCATTTTGCGGTGCGCGACCATGCAGGGCGCGTGGCCGAGGTCGTCGATCTGACTCCGACCATCAAGGGCATTTTCGTCGAACTGGACGGCGAAGGCATCGCGTTCCAGGCCGGCCAGTACGTGAACGTGCAGATACCGGGCGAGAGCACGCCGCGCGCGTTCTCTCTCGCGGGCGAGCCTGGCAGTGCGGCGCGTATCGAACTCAACGTGCGTCTCGTGCCGGGCGGCAAGGGCACGACATGGCTGCACGAGCAACTGGGCGTGGGCGACACGCTGCGCTTCTCCGGCCCGTTCGGCCGCTTTTTCGTGCGCGCATCGGACCCGCAACCGATCATCCTGATCGCGGGCGGCTCGGGGCTCTCGAGTCCGCGTTCGATGGTGCTCGATCTGCTCGCGCAAGGCGACACGCGCCCGATTACCCTGCTCTACGGCGCGCGCAGCCGCAGTGAACTCTACTACCACGAGGCCTTCACGGCGCTGGCCCAGCGTCATGCGAACTTCACCTACGTGCCCGCGCTTTCCGACGAGCCCGCAGATTCGGGCTGGGAAGGCTTCCGCGGCTATGTTCACGACGCCGCACGCGAGCACTTCGCCGGCGACTTCCGCGGCCACAAGGCGTACCTCTGCGGGCCGCCCGTCATGATCGAGTCCGCCATCCGCACGCTCATGCAAGGCCAGCTGTTCGAGCGCGACATCTACACGGAGAAGTTCCTCACGCATGCAGACGGTGCCCAAGGCGCGGCGCGCAGCCCGCTCTTCAAGTCCATTTGAGCACACCTTCCCGGCAACCATATTCAAGGAGACGCCATCATGAACTACCAGGCCATCGACACGCTGCTCGCCAGCATGAGCGAACCCACCGCCGGCGCAGCGAACCCGCGCACGAAAGCCATCGTCGATCGCATCGTGCGCGACTTGTTCTACACGATCGAGGACTTCGACGTCTCACCCAGCGAGTTCTGGGGCGCCCTCAACTACCTCGCCGAAGCCGGGCCGGAATTGGGCCTCATTGCGGCAGGCCTCGGCTTCGAACACTTCCTGGACGTACGGCTCGACGAGGCCGAGTTGAAGCTGGGGCTGGAAGGCGGCACGCCGCGCACGATCGAAGGTCCGCTCTACGTGGCGGGCGCGCCGGAATCCACCGGGTACGCCCGGCTCGACAACGGTTCGTGCCCCGGCGAAACGCTCCTTATGCGCGGGCGCGTGCTCGGCGAAAACGGCCAGCCCGTCGCGGGCGCGCTCGTGGAAGTCTGGCACGCGAACCATCTCGGCAACTACTCGTACTTCGATCAGTCGCAGCCGTCGTTTCATCTGCGCGCGTCGATCCGCACCGACGCCGACGGCCGCTACAGCTTCCGCAGCATCGTGCCGGTAGGGTACAGCGTGCCCCCCGCCGGCAAGACGCAGCAGTTGCTCGACCAACTCGGGCGTCACGGCCATCGCCCAGCGCACATCCACTTCTTCGTTTCTGCACCCGACCATCGCAAGCTGACCACGCAGATCAACATCGACGGCGAGCCGCACCTGTGGGACGACTTCGCATTCGCCACGCGTGAGGGACTCGTGCCCGCAGTCGAGCGCCACGGCACTGGCGAAGGCAAGCCATTCGGCATCGAAGGCGAATTCGCGCTGATCGACTTCGACTTCAGGCTCAGCCGCGAGCGGGAAGCGGCGCCGAGTACCGAAATCGAGCGCTTGCGCGCCGCCGCATAACCGGCGCATGCGTCATACAGCCCAGGCGGGCGGCCGTCGCACTTCAGGGGGAAAGGTGATGAAGATCATTCGCGCCGGCTGGGACGACCACCGCTGTCAACCTCGGCATCAGGCAGGTGTTCTGAAGCGCGGCGCGCTCGCACAGTTGGCATTAGCTGGGCCGCCTGTTCCGGCCCAGTTCTTCGTTCGCCTCGCGCTTGCACGCGCTTTCCAGCGTTTGCGCCGCCATGGCCTGCGGCACCACGACCACGCCGTCGTGATCCGCCACGACGACATCGCCGGGCGTGACTAGCGCGCCCGCGCAAACCACCGGCATGTTGACCGAACCGAGCGTCGCCTTGATCGTGCCTTTCGACGAGATCGCCCTGCTCCACACCGGGAAGCGCATGTCGGAGAGTACGGTGACGTCGCGCACGCCAGCATCGATAACCAGCCCCCGCGCACCACGCGCCTTGAAACTGGTGGCGAGCAGATCGCCAAAGTAGCCGTCCATGCAATCGGCGGTCAGCGCGGCCACGACGATGTCACCGGGCTGAATCTGTTCGGCGGCCACATGGGGCATCCAGTTGTCGCCGGGGTGCAAAAGCACCGTGACGGCCGTTCCCGATGCGTTCGCGCCGGCATAAATCGGCCGCATATAAGGCTTGAGCAAGCCGGTGCGGCCCATTGCTTCGTGCACGGTGGCGCTGCCGAATGCTCCGAGCGAGTCGGCAAGACGGCTGTCCGCGCGCGTCGCGTTCGAATCCGGCAACACCTGATCCGCGCGCCGCGCCGCTTTCCCGGCGTTCCCGACTCGCGATCATTCACCGATCCACGAGCCGCGCAAGTCGCTGTCGTGCATGAGTTGCAGCAGCGTTTGCGCCGGGCGGGAAAGCCGCTTTCCCGCGAGCGCGATGAATTCGACATTGGGCAGCGCCGGAAGGCTCGCGACGTTCACGGGCGGCGCCAGTCCGCGTGCCGCAAGATATTGGGGCCGTACGGTGACGCCGAGTCCGGCGCGCGCCGCCGCCACGCAGCCCGAATGGCTGCTGCTCGTGCACACCAGTTGCCAGCGGAAGTCAGTCTGCGCAAGCGCGTCGAGCACCACGGCCCGCGTCACGCTCGGCTCGGCCACAAGAATGAGCGGCAGCGGATGCGCGAGATCCATCGTCGTGCCCGCGCGCGCGAGCCACTCGAGCCGTCCGGTGAAGAGCACCGTGCCGCGTTTGTCTCCCAATCGCCGCTTGCCCACCATCAGGTCGATGGCGCCGGAATCCAGCAGCTCGTAGAGCCGGCCGGTCATGCCGATGGTGATCTCCAGCTCCACGTCGGGATGCGCGTTGCGAAACGCCGTCAGCACGGCGGGCAGCGGGCCGAGCGCAACGTCGTCGGAACAGCCGAGCCGCACCCGCCCGCGCAGGCGCGGCGCACGGAACTGCGACTCGGCGCGGTTGATTGCCTGCAGGATGCTGCCGGCATGTGCCAGCATCGCCTCCCCATCGGACGTGATGGCGAGCGAATGCGTGTCGCGGATAAACAGGCGGCGCCCGATCGCTTCTTCGAGCCGGCGCACGTGATCGCTCACGCTCGACTGCGTGAGTCCGAGCTGGCGCGCCGCTTCGGTGAAGCTGTGGCAGCGCGCGACCGCTTCGAAGGTCCTGAGCCAGATGGGGTTGAGCATGGCGGATGGTTATCGGTAATGCCGATGACAGTCAAAGTCTCTACTGGGGTTCCCGATGAGCCATGGTAACAATATCATGACGGCATTGATGGTGATTGCGCCGCAAAGCCGTACCCGCCCCTGACGCGGCGCGCCGAGAAGTTCCAGATGAACAAGAATTCGAGCCACACGGCGCTGCTATGGATCGTCGCCGCCGGCTTTTTCATGCAGACGCTCGACACGACGATCGTCAACACCGCGCTCCCCTCGATTGCGCGCAGCCTTGGCGTGCGACCGCTCGTGATGCAGCCGGTCATCGTCGCGTACACGCTGACCATGGCCATGCTCACGCCCGCTTCGGGTTGGCTTGCCGACCGCTTCGGCACGCGCCGCGTCTATTTCGTCGCGATTCTGATCTTCGTGCTCGGCTCGCTGTGCTGCGCGAGTGCGCACACGCTCGAGCAGCTGGTGGTCGCGCGCGTGCTGCAGGGGATCGGTGGTTCGATGCTGATGCCGATCGGCCGGCTCGCGGTGCTGCGTGCGGTGAGCGGCGAGCAGTACGTCTCGGCGCTCGCGCTCATTTCGGTGGCGGGCCAGGTGGGACCGATCGTCGGCCCGACGCTCGGCGGCTGGTTCGTGCAGGCCATTTCATGGCACTGGATCTTCCTGATCAACGTGCCGATCGGCCTCGCCGGCCTGTTCGCGGTCCACCGCTATCTGCCGAACGCGTCGAGCACTGCGGCGCCTCGGTTCGATCTCGCCGGCTGCGCACTCGTATCGCTGTGCATGATTGCGTTTTCACTGGCCTTCGACACACCGGTCCAGACGCATCGCGCCGCGTGGTCTGCCGGGCTCTTCGCGCTCGGCATCGCGGCCGCATTCGCTTACGTGGCGTATGCGCGCGGCCGCCGCGATCCGCTCTTCAAGCTCCGCTTGTTCGGCGAGCCGAATTTCAGCGTCGGCCTGATCGGTAATCTCGTCTGCCGCATCGGCTCGAGCGCCGTGCCGTTTCTCGTGCCGCTGCTCATGCAACTCGAGCTTGGTTACTCGCCGCTGCGCTCGGGCCTCATGATGCTGCCCGCCGCGCTCGCGGGTACGGTCGCCAAACGCTGGATTGCGCCGCTGATCCGCCGTTACGGCTACGAGACATTCCTGCTGGTCAACACGCTGATCGTGGGCGCATCGATCGTTGCGTTCGCACTGATCTCGCGCGGCACGCCCATCGCCGTGGAGATTGCCGTGCTGGCCATCTTCGGCGCGGCCAACTCGATGCAGTTCGCCGCGATGAACAGCGTCACGCTCAAGGACCTCTCCCACGAAGACGCCGGCAGCGGCAACAGCCTCTTTTCCATGGTGCAAATGCTCGCGATGGGACTCGGCGTCACCATTGGCGGCGCGCTCGTGAGCCTTGGCGAGGCACAGTGGGGATCGGTGGCGCCCGGCTTTCGCATGAGCTTCGCGGGCGTGGGCGCGATCACGCTGATCTCCGCCCTGGTCTTCCGCCGCATCGACACGCAGACGCGCGTCGCCGCTTCGCCTTCGGCGATGGCGTCAACGGCCGTTCGCCGCTGAGCGCGCGATCAGTGCGCAAGAATCCCCATCGCACGTTTCTTCAGATCCAGGAAGTGTGATTCGAATGCGACCTGTGGCGTGCGCGGCCTTTCCAGTTCGATGGGTACGTCGAGTGCCACCCGCCCCGGCCGCGCTGAAAGCACGACAAGGCGCGTACCGAGAAAGATCGCTTCGTCGATGTCATGGGTGATGAAGACCACCGTGCAGTGGAGCTGCTCCCACAGCGCGGTCAAGAACGTCTGCATGGAACTGCGCGTCTGCGCGTCCAGCGCACCGAAGGGCTCGTCCATCAGCAGCACCTTCGGCTTCATCACGAGCGCCCGCGCAATTGCCACGCGCTGCTGCATGCCGCCCGATAGCTCATAGGGCTTATGGTGGGCGAAAGACTCCAGACCGATGATGCGCAGAATGTCCGCCGACTCCTTGCGCCGTTGCGCCTTGGGCACCGAATGCAGTGACGGCCCGAACTCGATGTTTTGTTCCACACTGAGCCACGGAAACAAGCCGGCCTGCTGGAACACGACGACACGGTCGGCCCCAGGCTGGTCCTTGATCTCGCCATCGACATAGATGTTGCCCTTGGTGGGCGACGTCAAGCCGGCGAGCAAATGCAGCAAGGTCGTCTTTCCACAGCCCGAGGCGCCGAGCACGGTGATGAATTCGCCGCCCCGGAACTGCAGGTTGATGTTTTCCAGTGCCGATGTGGCGCCGAATGTCTTGTACAGAGAATCGATGACGATGTTCAAGTTCGTCTCCTGCTCGACAGTCAGACAGTCAATGGATCAATGCGCCAGATGCTTCGAGTACTGCGGCGCGACGTTGTTGTCGAAACTCGCCGGCACACTCGGAATGCGGCCTATCGAGTTGAGCACCTTGGCCGTGTTCACCAGAGTCAGGTACGTGGCGGAGGTTTTGACGCCTGCGTCGAGGCCCATGACTTTCGGCGTGGTCTGGTCGGCGCCGGAAAACAGCTCGTAACCGGCGAGTTCGCTCGTCGCCACCGGCACTGTCACGCCCGTGGCCTTCGCCATCTCGGCGAGCGCCTTGTCGCGATCCTTCATCGTCACCTGATAGCCCTGGTCGAGCGCGGCGACGAAACCGCGGACCAGGTCAGGATGCGCCTTCGCCCACTCTGAGTTGGCGATACAGACGTTGTAGCTCGAGGCTTCGCGCGGCAGATCGCCGTCCGTCTTGATCGCCTTGCCGCCGGCCGTACGCAGCGCGCTGAATACCGGATCCCAGACGATCGCCGCATCGATCGCACCGGTCACCCACGAGGTGCGCATCTGCGGCGGCGCCATATTGATCTGCGTGACGGACGCATACGGCACGTGCGCAGCCGCAAGGAAGGTCGCCAGTTCGAACGAGGCCTGCGAGCCGGCGACGATCGCGATCTTCTTGCCTTGCAGCCCCGCGACGTCGTGGATGCCGCTATCCGGCTTGACCACGATGCCGGCCGCATTCGTGTAGCGCTCCTGGTTGTACACGATGGTCATCGGCAAGCCCTGTGCGATAGCGGTGACGAGCGGCGGAACGCCCAGGCCGCACATGAACGTGAGACTGTTCGATGCCAATGCACTCATTGCCGCCGGACCCGAACTGAAGAGCTTGTACTGGACGTCCGCGTTCATCTGCTTTTCGAACATATGCTCGGCCATCGACACCATGTACGGATCGGCGCCGTTGTCCTCGTAGCCGATGATCACCTCGGGCTTGCTCTGCGAATGCACCGCGCCGGGAACCAGACAACTGCTCGCCAGCACAGCCGCGCTCATGCCATAGACCCATTGCATCTTTTTCATTTTTCGTCTCCTCCAGTCACCCGATCAGTTATGTCCGCGCCACGGTACGACGATATTTTCGATCTTGCGAATCGCCAGTTCCATTCCATATCCGATCAAGCCGATGATCACGATGCCGACGATCACGATGGCAACCTGCAAGGCCTGTCCGGCGAACTGGACGAGCCAGCCAAGGCCGCTGCTCGCCGCGATCAGTTCCGCGGCAACCAGACAGGTCCACGCCACGCCGATACCCACGCGCATTGCGGTGAAGATCTCCGGCATTGCCGAGGGCAGCACGACCTTGCGGAAGATTTGCGCGTTGGTCGCGCCGAGCGTGCGGGCAACCTCGATGCGCAGCGGCGGTGTGCTTTTCACGCCCGACATCGTGCCGATGATGATCACAGGAATGGTGCCGACCAGAATCAGAATGGCTTTGGGCAATTCGCCGATGCCGAACCACACCACCAGCAGCGGAATATAGGCAAGCGGCGGAACCGGCCGGACGAACTGCAGCAGCGGATCGATGATGTCGAACACGATCTTGTTGCGTGACATCAGCAGCCCGATCGGTACGCCGATCGCAATCGCGCCCACAAAACCAATAACGATGCGAAAGCAACTAATCAGGACGTCGCTGACGAGCGATTGGCCGCCGTAGCCGTTGTGGACGATTTCGACGAAGGCCTGCCACACCGCCGCCGGCGAGGGCAGCGCGAACGCCGGGAAGATGCCCGCCATCGATACCGCCTGCCAGAGCGCGACGCATATCACGAGCACGGCCGTGGTCAGCCAGTACGAATTCAGTTTCCCGTGGCCGCGGCGGATCTTGATGACCGGCTCGGTCGACGAGTCCGCGTGATGCTTCATCATCTTTAGTCTGGGTAGGGCTCTCACCGCCTTCTCCTCAAGTTGAAAAACAATGCGCACACCAGCGCGAAGCTCCGCGTCCGGTTCGGGTTCCGTCTCAATTCAAGTATAGTCAGCGGCTACAAGGCAGATTTCGTCTTCATTTATTTCGCACTCGCGAACTCGCCCGTTTAGTCAAGCATTCTCAATCAATAAAGCGGCGGGTAGTACCAGGCGGGAAGTTCCGATGGGGCCAGTCGCGGATGACCGCTGTCTCCCGCTTTCCCGAAGCGCAGCAGGCCCCGTCCAGCCGATTTCTTCCGATTATTTGCCCCCCGCGCGCTCGCAGCCCCAAGGCCCGCCAGCCGGTCGCGCTGCGCCGCAGCAAGGGCCTGGCGTGCGCGCGTGCGTCGAGTGGCTTGCCGAAAGCGGCGTGCTGACCGTTTCGTCGCGAACCGTCGCTCCGAAATTTACCTAATCGACTCGGACGGCCAGTGTTGAATATCGTGTGTTGATTGACTGGCCGATTCAGCCGATAACCGGCCGCCCAAACGTCCTCTCACCGCCGCCATCGATCACAGGAGCCAGCATGCCGACCCGTACCCCGTCCGCCCTTTGGGCACAGCAATTCCGACGGTCGCCGGAGTCGAAGACAAGTCTGCAGCACCAGATCCGCGAGATGCTGGTGGCCTCCATCCTCGACGGGCAGCTGCCGCCGGACTCCGCCTTGCCTTCGAGCCGCGAGCTGGCCGAGCAGCTCGGCGTGGCGCGCAATACCGTCGTGCTCGCCTACCAGATGCTCGTGGAGGAAGGCTATCTGGTCTCGCGCGAACGCAGCGGGCACTTCGTCAACCCCGAGATGCTGGAGGGCCTGCACGGCGTAACGGTCCAGCAGCGGGTCCAACAGCGGGTCCAGCAGCGCGTGCAGCAACGGGTTCAGCAGCCCGACGTCGTCAAGCCCCATGGCGCCCGGTTGCCCGCCCCGCCCGCGTGGAATGCGCGCATCGTGCGCCCGCCCTCCGCCCAGCGCAACATCGTCAAACCCGCCAATTGGCAGAACTACGCATATCCCTTCATCTACGGGCAGTTCGATCAATCGCTCTTTCCGACCAATGACTGGCGCGAGTGCTGCCTGAAAGCGCTCTCGATCATGGAGATCCGCAACTGGGCGCCCGACCTGATCGAGCGCGATGACGAGTCGCTGATCCAGCAGATCCGCACGCGTGTGCTGCCGCGGCGCGGCGTGTTCGCCATGCCCGAGGAGATCATCATCACGAATGGCTGCCAGCAGGCGCTCTATCTCGTCGCCGACCTGCTGTGCGGCAAGAACACGACCGTCGGCTTCGAGAATCCGGGATATCCCGATGCACGCAATATTTTCGTGAATCGCAACGCGCAGCTGCTCGAATTGCCGATCGACGGCGAAGGGATCGACCCGGTGCGCCTGCGCGACTCGCTCGCCCGCTGCGATTACGTGTTCGTCACGCCGAGCCATCAGTGCCCGACCACGGCGACCATGCCCATCGCGCGCCGCCAGGCGCTGCTGGAACTCGCCCAGCAGCACGACTTCGTCATCATCGAAGACGACTACGAAAGCGAAAACACCTTCTCCGGCACGCCGCATCCGGCCTTGAAGAGCCTCGACACGGCCGATCGCGTGATCTACGTGGGCAGCCTTTCGAAGACGTTCGCCCCCGGCCTGCGTCTCGGTTACGTGGTCGGCCCGCAAGAGCTCGTGCGCGAGTTGCGTTCGCTGCGCCGCCTGATGGTCCGGCACCCGGTGGCCTATATCCAGCGCGCGTTCGCGACGTTCCTCGCGCTCGGACACCACGACGCGCTCCTGCGCCGGCTCGCGCATGCTTACAAGGAGCGCGCCCGCGCGTTGATGGCGGCGCTCGACACCCATCTGCCCGAGGTGCAGTACGTACCGATCGGCGGTGGTGCGTCGTGCTGGGTCCAGGGGCCGGCGTGGCTGGACTCCGCGCGCCTGGCAGACGATGCGCGCGAAGCCGGCATTCTGATCGAGCCCGGCGGCGTCTTCTTTGCCGACGACGCTGAACACAGTCCATGGTTCCGCATGGGCTTCTCCGCCATCAAGCTCGAGAAAATCGAGCCCGGCGTGCGCGCGCTCGCCGAGGTCGTGCGCAAGCAGCGGCCCGCCTGAGCTTCTCAGGAAGTCTCCGGGCGCTGGCCCAGGCGAAAGCTCCGCACTGGTGCTACCGCCATCGAGAGGCAAACCCTAACGTGTCGATATACCGTGCCGCGCGCGAGTCCTCGCGCGCCGGCCGGCGCCGGCTTTTCCACTGGAGACACGTATGGCAGACACGCTCAGCGCCCAACCCGCCGTCACGGCCGACACGCTCGCCGCCTTTTCCGACGCCTTCAACCGCCATGACGCCGACGCGCTGATGGGGTTCATGACCGAAGACTGCGTGTTCGACGCGGCCGGCGGCCCGGAGGTGTATGGCACCCGCTTCGTCGGGCTTGAGGCAGTGCGCGCCGCTTTCGAAGCGGTCTTTCGCACGTTCCCCGACGCCCATTGGGGCGACGGCCGCCACTACGTCGCGGGCGAACGCGGCCTATCCGAATGGGTGTTCAGCGGCACGCATGCCGAAGGCTGGCGGATCGAAGCCGAAGGCTGCGATCTCTTCGAATTCCGCGACGGCCTGATCGCCGTGAAGCGCGCGTTCCGCAAGGAGCGCCCGAAGCAGGCCGCCTGACCCGCGTGCAGCGGCGCAGCGGCGCACCGGCGCACCGGCGCATCGGTCGCCCAGTGTTTTGAAACGAAACGTTCCATTCCATTTCAGATTCACCCATCAAGGACGGAATCCCTTGACCCTCATTGGGTGCCGAATAGCATTCAAAACACGGCGTTCCGTCAAACGATAACCGGAGACAGTTGATGAGCGAAAAGACCCCCACCCAGACGGCCAGCGGCCCGCAGGACATGACCCCGTCCGAGGCCTTTGTCGAAACCCTCGCGGCCAACGGCGTGACCGACATGTTCGGCATCATGGGCTCCGCGTTCATGGATGCGATGGACATCTTCGCGCCCGCCGGCATTCGCCTCATTCCCGTCGTTCACGAGCAGGGCGCGGGGCACATGGCCGACGGCTACTCGCGCGTATCGGGCCGCCACGGCGTCGTGATCGGCCAGAACGGTCCCGGCATCAGCAACTGCGTGACGGCCATCGCGGCGGCTTACTGGGCCCATAGCCCGGTCGTGATCGTCACGCCCGAAGCCGGCACGATGGGCATCGGTCTCGGCGGCTTCCAGGAAGCGAATCAGCTGCCGATGTTCCAGGAATTCACGAAGTACCAGGGCCACGTGACGAACCCCGCGCGCATGGCCGAGTACACCGCGCGCTGCTTCGACCGCGCCATGTCCGAAATGGGCCCGACCCAGCTCAACATTCCGCGCGACTACTTCTACGGCAAGATCAAGGCCGAGATTGCGCAGCCGCGCCGGCTCGACCGCGGCCCCGGCGGCGCCGAAAGCCTGAACGAAGCGGCGGATCTGATCGCGGCCGCGAAGTTCCCCGTCATCATTTCCGGCGGCGGCGTCGTGATGGGCGACGCGATCGAAGAGTGCAAGGCGCTCGCCGAACGCCTCGGCGCGCCCGTCGTGAACAGCTACCTGCACAACGATTCGTTCCCGGCGAATCATCCGCTCTGGTGCGGCCCGCTCGGCTATCAGGGATCGAAGGCCGCGATGAAGCTGATCTCGCGCGCGGACGTCGTGATTGCGCTGGGCTCGCGCCTCGGACCGTTCGGCACGCTGCCGCAGCATGGTATGGACTACTGGCCAAAAGACGCGAAGATCATCCAGATCGATGCCGATCACAAGATGCTCGGGCTCGTGAAGAAGATCTCAGTAGGCATTTGCGGCGACGCGAAGGCTTCGGCGCAGGCGCTGACCGAGCGCCTCGCGAACCGCACCCTCGCGAGCGACGCCTCGCGCGGCGAGCGCGCCGACCAGATCGCCACCGAAAAGGCCGCGTGGGAAAAAGAACTCGACTCGTGGACGCACGAGCGCGACGCCTACAGCCTCGACATGATCGAAGAGCAGAAGCACGAGCGCACGCCCACCGGCGGCGAGTATCTGCATCCGCGCCAGGTGCTGCGCGAACTCGAGAAGGCGATGCCCGAGGACGTCATGGTGTCGACCGACATCGGCAACATCAACTCCGTCGCGAACAGCTATCTGCGCTTTAACAAGCCGCGCAGCTTCTTCGCCGCGATGAGCTGGGGAAACTGCGGCTATGCGTTCCCGACCATCATGGGCGCGAAGGTGGCCGCGCCCCACCGCCCCGCGATCTCTTATGCGGGCGACGGCGCCTGGGGCATGAGCCTCATGGAAACGCTCACCTGCGTGCGCCACAACATTCCGGTGACGGCCGTCGTGTTCCATAACCGTCAGTGGGGCGCCGAGAAGAAGAACCAGGTGGACTTCTATGATCGCCGCTTCGTGGCGGGCGAGCTGGAAAGCCCGAGTTTCGCCGGGATCGCGAAGGCGATGGGCGCGGAAGGCATCGTGGTGGACAAGCTCGAGGACGTGGGTCCGGCGCTCAAGCGCGCCATCGATCTGCAGATGAACCAGGGCAAGACGACCATCGTCGAGATCATGTGCACGCGCGAGCTGGGCGATCCGTTCCGCCGCGACGCGCTCTCGAAGCCCGTGCGCCTGCTCGACAAGTACAAGGACTTCGTCTGAAGGGCCAGCCGCAGCCCGCGCGCGCCGTATGTTGCAGGCAGGTGCGCGCGGGCTGCGTCCGATCGCCGGCCGCAGGCGGGGCACCCGCTTGTGGCCGGTTTTCGTCTGGACACGCCAGCTGCTGGCGTGAGTCCTTCCGTTTGTGCGTCCATGAGCCCATGACACCATGAAAGCCCTGAACCGTATCGTGGAAAGCGCCCGCCTCGCGCCCATGCGCATCGTGCTGTGCGAAGCCGATGACCCACGCGTGCTCGCCGCCGCGGCGCGAGCGCACCAGGAGGGCATCGCGCGCATCATGCTCCTGGGCGACCCGGGCGCGATTCGCGCGGCCGCCGCGCGCGAGTCGGTCGATCTCGGCGAGATCACGCTGATCGACCCGCAAAAGAGCGCATGGCGCGCGGCCTTCGCCGACCAACTGGTCGCGCTTCGCGGCGCTAAAGGCATGACGCCCGCGCTCGCGTGGGAGGAGGCCGCGAAGCCGCTCGTCTTTGCCAACCTGATGGTGCGTCTCGGCCACGCGGACGGGTCGGTGGCGGGCGCGGTTCACACGAGCGCCGATGTGGTGCGCACGGCCATCCAGCTGATCGGCGTCGAGCCGTCGTTCAAGCTTGTGTCGAGCTTCTTCCTGATGATGCTGTGCGAGCCGTTTCATCGCTATAAAGGCGGCCTGATCTTCTCCGACTGCGCGCTCGTGGTGGACCCCGACGCCGCGCAGCTCGCCGAGATCGCCATGGCCGCCGCCGACAGCGCGCGCAGCCTGCTGATGGAAGAACCGCGCGTCGCGATGCTGTCGTTCTCGACGAGCGGCAGCGCCCACCATGCGAGCGTGGATAAGGTGATCGAGGCGACACGGCGCGTGCAGGAGCAGCGCCCCGCCCTCTGCGTGGACGGCGACGTGCAGCTCGACGCGGCGCTCGTGGCCGAGATCGCCGAGCGCAAGATCGAGCATTCGCAGTGCGGTGGCCACGCGAACGTGCTGGTGTTCCCGAATCTCGATGCGGGCAATATCGGCTACAAGCTCGCGGAGCGTCTCGGCGGCGCGAAGGCCATCGGCCCGCTGATGCAGGGTCTGAACCGGCCCGCCAACGACCTCTCGCGAGGCTGCTGCCCCGAGGATATCTATTACGTGATCGCTACGACGGCGGTCCAGGCGCAGACGGCCCGCCAGCGCGACGTCACTCACTCGAAGGAACCCCACGCAGCATGACGCATGAGAAGGTCCTGGTGCTGATCGCCGTGATCGGCGCGGCCAGTTATTTTCAGACGATCACAGGCTTCGGCCTCAGCATGATCGTCATGGGCGCCACGAGCGGCTTCAGCCTCGCGCCGCTCGCAAGCATCGCCACCCTGCTAAGTCTCGTCACGCTCGCTAACAGCGCGGCGGCACTGCCCGGCAAGCTCCACCATATCGACTGGCGGGCCGTGGGCGCCGCGACGCTCGGTGTGCTGCCCTCGGTCGTGGTGGGTGTCCTGGTGCTCGACTATCTGAGCGCCTCGGCTTCCGGCATGCTGCAATTGCTGCTTGGCGCCGTCGTGCTGTATGGTGGCCTGGGCGCCGCGCTGCGGCCTACGCCGCTCGCGCAACGCTCGGGCGACCGCAGCTTTTTCGTGAGCGGCGTGTGCGGCGGCCTCCTGAGCGGCATGTTCGGCGTGTCCGGGCCGCCGCTCATCTTCCAGTTCTATCGCCAGCCGCTCAAGCTGATCGAGATTCGCTGCGCGCTGATCCTGCTTTTCACGGTGACGTCGCTCACGCGCGTGCTGTTCAGCGCCTGGGAGGGCGAGCTTCCCACTTCGATCTGCATCGAGGCTGCGCTCGCCGCGCCGGTCGTGATGCTGATGACGCTCGCGGCGCGCCACTACCCGCCGCCGCTTTCTTCCCTCGCGATGCGCAGGCTGGCGTTCGGCGTGCTGATGATCATCGGCGCTTCGCTCGTGCTGTGTGCGGTGAAGGCGCTGATGGTTTGATGTGAGCCGGGGATTGCCCGCGCAGGAATCGATGACTGCGCGCAGGCCGCGCCCATTGCGCTAACGCGGCGCCCCGATCCATTGCGCGAGACCGATCAGCCGCGCCATATCGAGCGCCTCGCCGGAGTCGAGCGCGACGCAATGCCGGTAGTACGGACTGAGGTCCAGCCCGACACCGAGCCCGATCACATCGACGTCACGCATCGCCTCGTGACGCGCCACCACCTCCTTCAGGTGGTTGTCGAGATAGAAGGCGTCGTTCGTCTGCGCCGTGGCCGTGTCCATCGGGCTGCCGTCCGAGATCGCAACGAGAATGCGCCGCGCCTCGGCGCGGCTCGCGAGCCGCGCGCACGCCCATTCCACGGCCTCCCCGTCCACGCCCTCGCGAAACAGGTCCGCCTTCAGAAGCGCGGCGATGGCCGGGCGGGCGCGCCGCCAGCTCTCGTCGGCGGACTTGAACACCATGTGGCAGGTCTCGTTCAGGCGCCCCGGGTGGGGCGGTCGCCCGCCCCCGAGCCAGTCCGCACGTGCACGGCCGCCGTTCCAGGCGAGCGTCGTGAAGCCGAGCACTTCGGTCGCGATGCCCGCCTGCTCGCATGCGCGCGCGAGCAGATCGACCATCATGGCAACGGGCTCGATATGCGCCTTCATGGACCCCGAGCAATCGATCAGGAAGCCCACCACGCAATCGCTGCGCGGCTCGAATCGCTCGCGCCTGAACACGCGCCGCTCGGCGGGCGAGCTGACGACCTGCGCGAGGCGTCGGCCGTCGATCCGGCCGTCCTCCTCGCCGAAGAGCCAGCCGTCGCGCTGCGGCACCGCAATCGCCATCTGCAGCGTGCGCGCGAGCCGCGCAACGTTGATGCCGCACGCGGCGATGCGCTCGTCGAGCCGCTCCCGATACTCGCGCAGCAGCGCTTCGCGCACGCGCTCAGCGGGCCGGATCTCGCGGTCGTACTGCGTCGTGTATGCGCGATAGCCATTCGCCGCCTCGGCCAGCACGCGGCTCACGCCGGTCGGGGCGAGCGCGGGCAGCTCGACACTCGTTTCGTCGAAGTCGACCCACAGCGAGAACGACGTCAATGCGTCGTCGGCTGCGCGCGCTTCCTCGGCGTCGTCCCCTGCCCGCGCCGCGCGCGCGTCGTCGAGCATCGTCGCGACGCGGCGCGCCAGCTCGCGGGCATGCACCGCGTAGGCGCGTTGATCTGCGCGAGTCGCGCGCAGCCCCGCAAGCTGCACGCCGATCGCAGGCACGATGCCGGCGCGTGTCGCTTCGATCAGATCCTCGGTCTCGTCGAGCACGGGCCAGCCGCTCACGCGCGACCAGACGATCTGCGCCACCGTATAGAGCAGGATGCCGAGATGGCCTTCGCTCAAGCCCGCCCGGCACCAGGCGCGCGACCACGTTTCGAACCGGTGCCGCAGGTTGTGCGCGAGGCCCGGCATGCCGGGCGGCAATCGCGCCTCGCAGCGCACCTGCTCGAACAGCTCGAACAGCAGGCGCTCGATCGGGGCGTCGGGAGACAGCAGGCGGTGCAACGCCGCGTCGGAATGGAGCAGCCGCTGCGCGGCCGCGTCGGCGGCGCCACGCAACGAGGCGAACTCGTCCTCGTAGACATTGCTGCGCAAATGCGGCGCATGCAGCGGCAGGGGCCGCGACTCGCGGCAAAGCCGGCCGCCGCGATAATGCAGCGCGGCGTCGCCGGTGAGCGCGCGCACGGCGGCCGCGCATAGTGACTCGCGCCGCAGCGCGGTGCGCACGGCCTCGGGCGTAGGCGTGGCGCTCACGCGCGCGGCTCCCGCGGTTCGCCGCCCTCGCCGCCCTTCGCGGTGGCCGCTGCGTCCAGCTCGACGCCAAAGCAGCGCTGGTAATACTCGGCGACGATTGGCCGCTCGGCCTCGTCGCACTTGTTCAGGAACGTGAGCCGGAACGCCAGCGCGGGGTCGTGAAAAATCTGGCAGTTCTCGGCCCAGTCGATGACGGTGCGCGGCGACATCAGCGTGGAAAGATCGCCGGTCGCGAACCCTTTGCGCGTCATAGCCGCCATGCTGATCATCGAGTCGACGAGTTGCCGGCCCGCGTCGTCGGTCATCTCCGGCACACGGGCGAGCACGATGCCGGCCTCCTCCTCGCGCGGCAGGTAGTTGAGCGTGGCGACCACGTTCCAGCGGTCCATTTGCGCGTGGTTCAGCATCTGCGTGCCGTGATACAGGCCGTTGAGATTGCCGAGGCCGATCGTATTGGTGGTCGCGAACAGGCGGAAGTGGGCGTGCGGGCGGATCACGCGATTCTGGTCGAGCAGCGTGAAGCTGCCGTCGCGCTCGAGGATGCGCTGGATCACGAACATCACATCGGGGCGGCCTGCATCGTATTCGTCGAAGATCAGCGCGACCGGACGCTGCAGCGCCCAAGGCACGATGCCCTCCTGAAACTCCGTGACCTGGCGGCCGTCGCGCACGACGATGGCGTCCTTGCCGACGAGATCGAGCCGGCTGATATGGCCGTCGAGATTCACGCGCACGCAGGGCCAGCTCAGGCGCGCGGCGACCTGTTCGATATGCGTGGACTTGCCCGTGCCGTGCAGCCCCTGCACCATCACTCGCCGGTTGCGCGTAAAGCCGGCGAGTATCGCGAGCGTGACTTCGGGGTTGAAGCGATAAGCCTCATCCACGTCCGGCACGTGGGCGTCGCGCTCGCTGAAGGCCGGCACCATCAGGTTCGAATCGAAGCCGAAGCGCTCGTGCACCGACACCATGCGGTCCGGCCCCTCCATCGCGCGTTCTGTGGTCATCGCGTTCTCCTTGTCGCGTTCATGACTGCATGCAGGCTGCGGCTTCATTTGCCGAAGCGGCCGGCGCCCGACTCTGTTGCGGCGGGCGGCCACGTCGCGAAGGACGGCGCGTAGTCGCGGGCACGCTCACGGATGCGCGCGCGGCGCTGCAGCCATGCGTAGGTGACGAGCAGCACGGCGAGGCTCGCCACGCCGAGCCAGAGCGGCTTGCGCTGCTCGGGGATGAACGCCATCGCGACGAGAATACCCACCATGCCGGCAATCGCCACCCACGTGAGGTAGGGGAAGCACCACATCTTCACGCGCAGCTCGCCAACGGCCGCCGGATCGAGGCGTTTGCGCAGGCGCAGTTGCGACAGGGCGATCAGCAGATAGACGAAGATCGCGACCGTGCCATACGAGTTGACGAGGAACGCGAACACCGTATCCGGCGACACGTACGACATCACGACCGACACATAGCCGAACACAGTGCCAAGCAGGATCGCGCGCACCGGTACGCCGCGGCGGTTGACTTTCGCGAGCGCCGCCGGTGCGTCGCCGTGGCGGGTCAGCGCGAACAGCATGCGCGAGGCCGCATAGAGTCCCGAGTTGAGCGCCGAGAGCACGGCGGTCAGCACGATCGCGTTCATGATGTTCGCGGCGGCGGGCAAGCCCATCACCTGGAGCGCGCTCACATAGGGCGTCGACATGGCCGGCGAATTCCACGGCACGAGCGCGACCACGAGCAGTACGGAACCGACGTAGAACACGAGCACGCGCGTGATGACGGAGTTCGTGGCTTTCGCGACGGCCTTGGCGGGCTCGCGCGCCTCGGCCGCCGCGATCGTGACGATCTCCGCGCCGAAGTAAAAGCCCGTTGCCGCGACGGCGCCGCTCAACACCGGCCCGATGCCCTTCGGCATGAGGCCGCCATGGCCGAGCAGCGTCGGCAATACGGCGGTCGTATGTAGCGACGACGGCCACAATCCAAGGACATAGAGGCCGCCGAGAAAGAGGAAAACGATGATCGCCGCCACCTTGATCGAGGAGAACCAGAACTCGAATTCGCCGTAGCTGCCCACCGAGATCAGGTTCGTCGCGCTCAGGAGCACGAGCAATACGAGGCTGATGAGCCAGGCGGGCGCGTCCGGTAGCCAGAACTGGACGAGCTTGGCGCCCGCCACCGCCTCGACGGCGACCACGATCACCCAGAAGTACCAGTACATCCAGCCGGTGAGGAAGCCTGCCAGCTTGCCCGGTCCGCGCCAGGTGGCGAATGCTAGACGCGCATATTCGTAGAACGAACCGACTGCGGGCATGGCGCACGCCATTTCGCCGAGCATGCGCATCACCAGCACGACGAGGCCGCCGGTGATGAGGAATGAGAGCACGGCGGCTGGGCCGGTCTGCTGGATCACGACGCCGCTGCCGACAAAAAGACCGGCGCCGATCACGCCGCCTAGCGCGATCATTGTCATGTGGCGCTGCTTTAGGCCACATTTCAGTTCCTGGTTGTCCATCGGGGGTTGCATGTCACCTCCACAGATTTTGGGTTCGATTCTCGAGGCGCCTTTTGGGTGGCGCTTTTTTTGTGGTTTTTTGGGTTTTTTGGGTTTTCCTGTGTTCGCGTCGGTATGCCAGTGTTGCCCCTGTGCGGGGCGGCACCTCCTTTCTTTGCAGCGGCAAAGAAAGGAGGCAAAGAAAGCCGCTCAAACCGCCAGCGCCTGCCACGGTTCACCTCGCACCATTAATGGTGAATGGCTCCGGAGCGTCTGTCACCTCGCACCACCAAAGTGAGTGACAAGGCAGTCATGCATCCCGCTGCTCGCTACGCGCGCTGCGGTTGGGTCTGCAAGGGAAACCGGGTGGCACGCCTGAGCATTCGCCAGAACTCATGTGCCCCGCCGGTTTTTGGCTATGCCCTTCGGCGCGCGTAGCGCCGCCGGAAGGATGAGCGCCTTGTCACTCCGTTTGGGGGCGAGTGGCGACAGACGCTCCGGAGCCATTCACCATTTACGGCGAGATGTGAACTGTGGCAGGCATTAGCGGTTTGAGCGGCTTTCTTTTGCCTACTTTTCTTTGCCGCTGGCAAAGAAAAGTAGGTGCCGCCCCGCACAGGGGCAACGCCTGCATACCGACGCGAAAACAAGGAAAGGCCAACAGCAAACGCACACCATCAAGCCTTCTCATCCCGCCTGAAATACTCCAAATAAAGCAACCTCTGCCCAATCCGCCGGAAAGGCGCAAACGGATGCCCAGGCAGCGGCGACGTAAAAATCGGCAGCGTGTGCTGTGCGCCCTTACCCGCGATGCGCTCAGCAAGCCGCCGCCCCGCCTGCTGCGAATAGGACACGCCATTCCCCCCATAGCCAAGCGCGTAAAACACCGATTGCCGGGGATCCGGCTGACACACACGGGGCATCATGTCGTGGCTCACATCCACCCAGCCCCACCACGAATAGTCGATCTGCACCCCGCGCAGCGCGGGGAACTTACGCGCCATACCTTCCTTGAGCAGATCGAGATGACGCGGATTAGGCGCATCATCGCCAGTAATCGCGCTGCGGCTGCCGATCTGCAACCGGCCGTCGGGCAAGAACCGATAGTAAAAGCGTAGCGTGCGCGTGTCCGTGAGCACCTGAGTCGTGCGAAAGCCGCACGCGGCGATCTCGGCTTCGGTGAGCGGACGCGTGACCATCGAATTCGAAAGGATCGGCATGACCTTGCTGCGCAGCGTGGGATGCAGCGTCTGCGCCGTGTACGCGCCGGTCGCGATGCCAACCGCGCGCGCCCGCACCACGCCGCCCGGCGTGCGCAAGTGATGCACGCCATTGATGGTCTCCCATCTCATCACCGGGCTGCTCGTGTGGACCTTCGCGCCAGCGGCGCGTGCAAGGCGCAGATACCCGAACGCCAGCTTCAGCGCGTGGATGCCAATCCCTTCGGGCTCGTGCAGCGCGCCGGCCGCCTCGTGGTCGTCGATGAATTCGCGGCGAAACGTCTGCGCGCTCAAAAGCTCCGACGGATAGCCGAATACGTCCTTCCACACCTTCGCCTCGGCGGCGAGCTTCGCCATGATGCGCGGACGGTGCGCGATCAGGAAGTGGCCGCCCGGCTGAGGATCGCAATCGATCTCGGCAACGAGTTCCTTGAAGTGATCGAAGCCCTGCTGGATTTCGTCGTGCATTTTCAGTGCGACATCCTTGCCCCAGCGCTCGATCCATTGCGAGCGCGAGAGGCGCCCCGAGGCGTTCTGCCCCTGTCCGCCATTGCGGCTGCTGCAGCCCCAACTCGTGCGGTTCGCCTCCAGCACCACGGCCTTGATGCCATGCTCGCGCGCGAGGCAGAGCGCCGTGGCGAGCCCGGTGTAGCCCGCACCGATGATCGCGACATCCACGTCGAGATCTTTCGTGACGGGACCGTCGTCGGGCGGCGGGCTGCCCGCCGTCGCGACCCAGTAGGTCGGCGCGTAATCCTTGCCGACCCCAGGGCCCGGCGAGACGAGAGGATCGTACGTGGGGTCGTACTTCGTGGAGCCGGACTCGTTCGCGGCAAAGCCGGCGGCGGCGGAATCGACTGTGCTGTATCCCATGATCAATGCTCCACAGGCTTCGTGAAGACGCTTGCATGCTCCGCTGCGAGAGCGGTTCCTGCCGACTGCCTGTTCGTCATGCCTGTCTCCTTGCAAAGCTGTCGTCGTTCTTTGGCGCTCTGTTAGGAAAAATTCTAGGCAGACCAGAATTGCGCAGGTAGAGCCAGTGGACCGGTATCGACTGGTACAGCGCGCGAATCATTCGCATGACGTATCGGGGTAATCCGCTACGTAACCCCGCGAACTTTGCGCTCATACTGAAAATGTGCCGGGAAACTCGAACAATTCGTTTCATTTCCACTGCCCTTCATGACCTTCAGGAGGAAGCCGATGCGCGAGACAGCGCGAGAGACGACGCAAACCCCAATGCAAAACAGGGCGCAAGACAACGCCCCCGCGCTGCGCGAAGAATCGTCAGGGGACGACGCCCGCGTGCTGCGCGCGCTCGTGGTGCTGGAGCAACTGGCGTCCGCGGGCCAGCCGTATACGCTTTCGCAGTTGTCCGCCCGGCTGCATATTCCCAAGGCGACGCTGCTGCGGCTCATCGATTCGCTGGAAGCGCGCGGCTATGTGATCCACATGCCCGATTCGCGTGGGCACGACCGCAGCATCGCGCTGGGCCCGCGCGCAGCGCAGCTCGCGCTCGCCACACTCGCCAACAACACCTTCACGCGCTCGTGCCGCGTGCTGCTGCGCACCCTCGTGGAATCGCTCGGCGAAACCTGCAATCTCACCGCGCTCGACGGCGACCGCGTGCTCTATATCGAGCGTGTCGAAACGACGGAGCCGCTGCGCATGGAGATGCGTCCGGGCATGCACGTTCCGCTGCACTGCACCGCGAGCGGCAAGCTCTTTCTCTCGCAGATGAGCGTGCTCGAGCGCAACGCGCTGCTCGAACGCCTCGTGCTGACAAAGATGACGCACCGCACCCTGACCGCCCCCAGGGCGCTCGCGGCCGAGCTTGAACAGCTCGCGGTGCGCGGCATCGGCATCGACAACGAAGAGTTCGTGCGCGGCATGGTGGCGATTGCGGTGCCGGTGCGCGACCCCGTCAGCAAACGCGTGCTCGCCGCTCTCGCCGTGCATGCCCCGACTGCGCGCGCGACCCTCGAGGAACTGCTGGAGTCGGTGGGCCGCATGAAGCAAACGGCGACTAGACTCGCGCCGCTGCTGCAGGGGCTCTCGCTCGCCTGAACGGGCGCCGGCGCGTCGCCGCTTCGGCGGCAAAACGGCCGCGCTGCGCCGTAGACTTCTGATTCCGTTTCGGCAGTTTCCGTTTCACTTTCGGCCCGTGCGCACGATCCCCGCTTGCGGTCGGCATCCCCTTCCTCGACATTGATCCGAAAACGCGGCGCATCATGCCGCTCCAGGAATTCGAGGAGACGGGATTCATGGACCATGAGGTCGACTACCTGATCGTCGGCGCCGGATCGGCCGGTTGCGTGCTTGCCCACCGGCTGAGTGCCGACGCGCGCGACGCCGTGCTGCTGCTCGAAGCGGGTGGCGAGGACAACAATCCGTGGATCCACGTCCCGGTCGGCTACTTCAAGACCATGCACAACCCCGCGCTCGACTGGTGCTATCGCACCGAGCCGGACGAAGGCGTGGCCGGCCGGCAGATCGACTGGCCGCGCGGCAAGGTGCTCGGCGGATCCAGTTCGCTCAACGGCCTGCTCTACGTGCGCGGGCAGCGTGAGGATTACGATCGCTGGGCGGCGCTCGGCAATCGCGGCTGGAGTTATGCCGACGTTCTCCCGTATTTCAGGAAGTCGGAGGATCAGGAGCGTGGCGCGAACGCCTGGCACGGCGTAGGCGGCCCGCTGAAGGTTTCCGACCTGCGCCTGCGCCGGCCCATCGCCGATCATTTCATCGCCGCCGCGCAGGAAATCGGCATCCCGCCCAATGAGGACTACAACGGCGCGGTCCAGGAAGGGGTCGGCTACTTTCAGCAGACGGCCTATAACGGCTTTCGCTGGAGCACCGCGAAGGGTTTTCTCAAACCCGCACGCAAACGCAGCAATCTGATTGTTGAGACGCGGGCGCAGGCGAGCCGGATACTGTTCGATGGGCGCCGCGCGGTCGGCGTGGAGTATCTGCAGGACGGCATGAAAAAGCGTGCGCGTGCGCGCGTCGAGGTCATTCTCGCTTCGGGCGCGATCGGCTCGCCGCAAATTCTTCAGCACTCCGGAGTTGGCCCGGCGCACGTGTTGCGCAACGCGGGCGTTGCCGTGCTGCACGACTCGCCGGGCGTCGGTCAGAACCTGCAGGATCATCTGCAGGTACGGCTCGTGTTCCGCACGCGTGAACGCACGCTCAACGACGAAGTCAATCATCCGTTGCGCAAGGCGTGGATCGGCTTGCAATACGCGCTCTGGCGCACCGGACCGCTCACACTGGCGGCCAGCCAGGTGGCGATCTTCACGCGATCGAGCCCCGCAGCCGAGCGCCCCGACATCCAGTTCCACATGCAGCCGCTGAGCGCGGACAAGCCCGGCCAGGGCGCGCATCCCTTCTCGGCGTTCACGGCGTCCGTCTGCCAGTTGCGGCCGCATAGCCGCGGCAGCGTCGAAATCCGCGGCTCCGACCCGCTCCAGTATCCGGCCATTCGCGCCAACTATCTGTCCGATCCGCGCGACCACCCCGTCGTGATTGGCGGCATTCGCGTGGCGCGCCGCATCGCCGCCGCGCCGTCTCTGGCACCCCACATCGTGTCCGAGTTCGTGCCCGGCGAGCGGTATCAGAGCGATGCCGAATTGCTGGATGCGGCGCGCCAGTTCAGCCAGTCCATCTATCACCCCGCGGGCACCTGCAAGATGGGCCGCGACGCGACCGCGGTCGTCGACGAGCGCCTGCGCGTGCATGGCCTCGCCGCGCTGCGCGTCGTCGATGCGTCGATCATGCCGGAGCTCGTCTCCGGCAACACCAACGCCCCCGTGATCATGATCGCGGAGAAAGCCGCCGACATGATTCTCGAGGACCACGCGAGCCTTTCCCGGCTGCAACGGGAGCATGCCGAAGCCTACCCCTGAAGTCACCCGGCGCAAGGGCTCGAGTAAGTAGTATGCGCAGCACGGCAACGACACGCAGCAAACAAAGGATACCTTACGAAAATACCTGCTTTTCAAGAGGCCGCACCGCTCCAGGTGCGCCCCAAAAAGGAGACAGCCATGAACGCATTGCCCCGCACCGACGCCCGGCAGATGAGGCGCGTGGTCGTCGCGAGCCTGATCGGCGCGACCATCGAGTGGTACGACTTCTTCCTCTACGGCGTCGTCGCCGGCATCGTCTTCAACAAGCTTTATTTCCCGAGCGGCGATCCCCTCATTTCGACGATGCTCGCCTACGGCACCTTCGCGGTGGGCTTCCTGAGCCGTCCGCTCGGCGGCATTGTCTTCGGTCACTTCGGCGACCGGCTGGGCCGTAAAAGCATGCTGATCATGACGCTTTCGATCATGGGCGTCGCCACCGTGTTGATCGGCACCGTGCCGACCTACGCGCAGATAGGCCTGTGGGCACCCGCGCTGCTGCTTGTCCTGCGCGTTGCACAGGGCCTGGGCCTTGGCGGCGAATGGGGCGGCGCCGTGCTGATGTCGTTCGAATACGCGCCCGAGGGCAAGCGCGGCCTCTATGCGAGCATTCCGCAGATTGGCCTCGCGATCGGGCTCTGCCTTGCGTCGGGCGTGGTCGCCCTGCTCTCCTCCGTGCTCAGCAATGCGCAGTTTCTCGCCTGGGGCTGGCGCGTGGCGTTCTTCCTTTCCTTTGCGCTCGTGGCAATCGGCATGTATATCCGCCTGCGTGTGCTGGAAACGCCGGAGTTCGAACGCGTGAAGCAACAGGGCGCCGAAGTCCGCGTGCCGATCGCCGAGGTGCTCGGCCGCTATCCCGGCAACGTGCTCGCCGGCATGGGCGCACGTTTCATCGACGGTGTGTTCTTCAACGTCTTCGCCGTTTTCACGATCGCCTATCTCACGCAGACGCTCAAGCTCTCGCGCACCGACGCCCTGCTCGCCGTCATGGCCGCCGCGTTCACGATGATCTTCACGATTCCGTTTTTCGGGCGACTTTCGGACCGCATCGGCAGAACCCGCATCTACTTCTGGGGCTCGCTCTTCACGGGCTTGTCGTCGTTCTTCGGCTTCTGGCTCATGAAGCACAGCGGCGGCTCGCCGGTGTTCGTGTGGATCGCCGTGATCATTCCGCTGGGCGTCATTTACGCTTCCGTCTATGGGCCCGAGGCGGCGCTCTTTGCCGAACTGTTCGACGCCAACGTGCGCTACTCCGGCATCTCGTTCGTCTATCAGTTCTCCGGCATTTTCGCGAGCGGCATCAGCCCGATCATCGCGACCTGGCTTTTGCAGCGCAACGGCGGCGATCCGTGGCTCATTTGCCTCTATACGATGTTCGCGGGTCTCGTGAGCGCGCTCCCGGCCGCGTGGGTGGGCCGCCGACATCACTCGCGGCATCTTGCCATGAGCGGGGCGCGGTAAATGGCTCGCCACGCTTCGTGCGCGGCACTACATGGCGCCACTACGCGGCGGCACGCACGCAACACGCGAGCAGTCCGTCGCGCAACATCGCTTCGGTTTCCGGATCGATGAAGCCGATGAAGACGATGACGCTCTCCGCGCCCGGCGTATGCTCGCCTTGCGCGGGCGGCGTCATGCGCAGCCGGCGGCCCGCGACCTGGCACACGCGCGTGCTGACGCGACCTTCTGCATCCACCACGCGCACGAAGCCTTTTGCGCGCAGGATCGTGCGCGGCAGCGCCTTGAGCCACGCGCGCAGGCGCCCCTTCTCCAATACGCCGGGCGCGGCGAGCGCCACGCTCGCGAAGGTGGGGAACACGCTGGCGCCTTGCCCGAGCGGCCGGTGCTGCCAGCGGCCGGCATCGGCGAGCGCGCGTGTTTGCGGCACGCTCGCGTCGAACAGCAGCGCGAGCGGCACGCGGCCGTGGTCCGCGGCCACGACGATATCGGTCGCGGCGAGCGCGCGCACGTCCGAGACGGCGCGCTCGCGCGACTCCGGCGCGATGAGGTCGAGTTTCGCCACGATCACCGCGTTCGCGCTGTCGATCTGCTGCTGCGCCATCGCGCCGACCAGCGGATCGACCAGCGTGCGCACGAGTTCCGGCGCGTCGACGACCACGAGCACGGCCGTGAGACGAAACGCGCTGTTGAGCAGGCCCACCTGGGCGATCTTCGCCGGGTCCGACACACCGCTCGCTTCGATCAGCAGGAGGTCCGGGCGATCCTCGCGCGCGGCGAGGCGCGCGAGTGCATCGACGAGCGCGCCGCCGATCGTGCAGCAGATGCAGCCGTTGTCTAGCTCGATCACGTCGTCGCTGCGCGCGCGCACGAGCCGGCCGTCGATATTCACGGCGCCGAAGTCGTTGACGAGCACCGCAATGCGTTTGCCGTGCGGCGCTTCGAGCAGATGGTTCACCACCGTGGTCTTGCCCGCGCCGAGGTAGCCGCCGATCACCGCGAGGTCGATCGGCGCGCGCACGGTCGGCGGCGTGGCGGCGGAATTCATCGCGGCGCGCGCATGACGCGTCCGCCGAGCACCGTGCCCCACACCGGCACGTCTTTCAGGCGCTCGGGCGCACAGGTGCTCGGGTCGTCGTCGAGCACCGCGAAGTCGGCGAACTTGCCCACTTCGATGCTGCCGATCAGGTGATCGAGGCGCAGCGTGTACGCGGCGCCGAGCGTGATCGCGTGCAGCGCCTCATCGACCGTGAGCCGCTCCGCCTCGCCCAGCACGCGTCCGCTGGCCGTTTCGCGCCGCACTGCGCACCACGCCGTAAACAGCGGGCTCAGCGCCGTGATGGGCGCGTCCGAATGCAACGCGCAGGGAATGCCCATGCGCTGCGCCGAGCCAGCCGGGTCCATGCGATTCGCGCGGTCCGGGCCCATGGTCTGGCTGTAATGCGCATCGCCCCAGTAATAAATGTGGTTCGCGAAGAAGTTCACGCACAGGCCCAGCGCCCGGATGCGCCGCAATTGCGCCGCGTCCGCCATCTGGCAGTGCTGCAGCGTGTGCCGGTGGTCGGGCCGCGGATGGCGCGCGAGCAGCGTCGCAAGCGCGTCGAGCACGACCTCGGTCGCTTCGTCGCCGTTCGTGTGGATATGCAGTTGCAGCCCGGCGCGGTGATACGGCTCGAACACCTCGACCAGTTGCGCGGGCGGAATCAGCCACAGGCCGTTGGGCTGGCCGCCCGCGTAGCCTGGCCAGCGCACGCGCGCGGTGAAGCCCTGGATCGAGCCATCGACGATGAACTTCACCGGCCCGAAGCGTAGCTTGTCGGTATTGCCCGCCATCGCCTCCTGCACGCCGGCCGCGCTCTGTGCGGGATTACGCTGCGGCGCAAACGCGGGCACGATGCGCACGGGGTACTCGGGGTCGGCCGTGACGCTGTGCAAGGTCCGGTTGCCCTCGGGCGAAAGGTCGTTCACGAGATCGGTCGCGGTCGTCACGCCCGCGAGCTGCGCGACGCGGCCAAAGTTCCAGACCGCGTGCGGCTTCTCGCTGGCCGCGATCGCGAGCTTGCCGCCAATCACCTGGTAGATCGGGAACATCGCCGCGAACTCCTGCAGCTCGCCCGTGGGCTGGCCCTGCGCGTCGCGCGCGATGCCGTCCACGTCCGTGTCCTCATCGATGCCCGCGAGCGCGAGCATCGCGCTGTTCACGTTCATCAAATGCACGCTCGCATGGAGAATGGCGATCGGACGGCGCGCCGAGACCGTATCCAGTTCGCGTGTCGTCAGACGGGCCGCGCCGAAGTAGATCGGATCGAAGCCCCACGCGAGCAACGGGCCGTCGTCGGTCATGGCGCGTTCGGCTTCCGAGAGGCGTTCGAGCACCGCGTCGAGCGTGCGCAGCCCGTGCCACAGCTTGCCATCCGGCCCGCGACGGTCGTAGTAGCCCACGTAGACCGCATCCCATACCGCGCCTTCCATCAGGTGGCAATGGCCTTCGACGAGCCCGGGCATCAGCACCTTGTCGCGCAGCGTGTCGTCGCGCGCGCAGGCGCCGAACTGCGCGTCCCAGCGCGCGGCGTCCTCGCTCGTGCCGACCGCGAGAATGCGCCCCTCGCGCACGGCCACGTGGGTCGCATGCGGCTGGCCGGGGTTGAGCGTGAGGATGCGGCGCGCCGCGAAAACCGTGACCGGCTGACCGGCAGAAGAGGACGAGGCTTGCGGATTCATTGACAGGCTCAACTCCTATGAATGACGGTGCAGCGGATCGGGCATGGCATAGCGCCGCCCGGACGGCCGCAACAGAATATGTCCCACGAAGACCACGAGTACGTTCACGCCGAGGCATACGAGCCCGAGATTGATGCCGCCGAAGCCGATATGCAGCGCGTAGCACACGATCGCGAGGCCCTGCCCGCAGACGATGCCGGCCGCCACCGCGCCCGGCCGCACCTGGCGCCCGGCGAGCAGGATCAGCATGCCGGGCAGGAACTGCGTGATGCCATAGTAGGTCGTGTTGATGAGCGAGAGCATGAGGTTCGGCGTGAGCAGCGTGGTGGTGATCGACACCACCAGATAGGCCACGATCACGAATTTCGCGGTGCGCTTCTGGCGCGCCTCGGGCAGGTTCGGAATGAGGTTGCGCGTGACGATCGGCCCGATCGCGAGACAGATGCCCGCCAGCACGAGCAGCCCCGAGAGCGCGGCGCCCGCCGCGACGAGGCCGAGCAGCCAGTCGGGCAGCAGATGGACGGCGGCCGCGAAGAACGCGTCGTTGGGCGAGGCGAGCTTGAGGTTCGCGCTGATCGCATAGTACGAGGCCACCACGAGGAACGGGTACATCATCATGTAGAGCGGCATGGCGATCTGGGTCCGGCGGATCGTGTTGGGCCCGCGCGCGGTGAAGAAGCCCTGTGCCGCAAACGGCATCATGTAGAAGCCGAGCGACTGGAACAGCATCGTGCTCATGGAGAAGCGCAGCTGAGGCGTCGTCATCGCGTTGCTCACCTGGTGGCTCGCGGCATGGAACACCTCGTGCGTGCCGCCGGCCATCCACGCGGCAGCCACGCCCGTCACGACGATCGCGAGCAGCATCAGGATGTCCTTGAGCACGGCGATCCAGGCGGAGGCGCGCACGCCGGAAATGGCGATGTAGGTAAACGCGAGCGCGGCGCAGACGACGATCAGCCAGAACGGCTGAACGTGCCAGCCGAGTCCCTTGAGCGCGGAGACGAGGCCCGTAAACTGCAGTTCGCCCCAGGGGATCAGGAACAGGATGGACGAGCCCGCCACGATCAGCTCGAGCACGCGGCTGCGATAGTGGCCCTTGAAGAGGTCCGCCTGCGTAATGGCGTTGTGCTGCTTGCCGGCCTCCCAGATGCGCGGCCCGATGAAATAGCCGATGGGGTAAGCCAGCAGGATGTAGCCGAGGAACCAGATGCCGTAGGTCGGCCCTTTCGCATAGATGCCGCCCGGAAAGCCGACCATCGTGCCGATGCTGTAGATCTCGCCGGCCGTGAGGAAGAACACGAGCGCGACGCCGAACTGGCGCGACGCGACGAAGAAGTCGTGCACGCTCTGCTTGCCGTGGCCGCGCCGGGAGCGGATGGCGAGATACAGCGAAAAGGCGATCAGGAGCGAGAAGACGAATGTGGACATGCGCGGCTCTCCAGGGGGGAGACGGTAGGAGGGGCGGCGGTGGCGCGCGAATGCGGTCTGCGCAGCCGGCGCTCACTAGTTCTCGTTCGCGTAGCGGTGCCGGTCGAAGAAATGCCAGCAGGCAAAAAGGCACCCGGAGGTCACGAGGAACCACGCGAAGATCCACGCGTAGATGAAGGGCACGCCGAAGACATAGCGGTCCTGCTGCGCGGCCACCCAGGGGAGCGCGCCGATGACGCCCAGAAAAGGGAGGCCGATTCCGATCAGATACCTGAGCATCCTTGTCTCCTTTTGGGGGCCTGGACGCCCTGCTCCGGTCACGAGCAAGGCCGGCCAGGCCGTCTTGTTGTACCGAGTATCGGCTGACAAAAACGCGCGCGGCTAGTGCCAGACGCGCCTTATCGTTGAGTCCAGGCCGCGTCCGGGCCGGCGCCGCCTCGTGCCGACGCCGCCCAGGCGCCGCGCCGATAGCTGAGATAATGAAACCGCCCCAGCCTCAAACCCCACCCCAAGGAGCCACTGTGAGCCAATCCGCATCCTCGTCCGCCCCCAATCCAGTACGCCGTGTCGCGTTCCTGGGCCTCGGCGTGATGGGCCATCCCATGGCCGGTCATCTCGCCAAGGCCGGGCTCGACGTCACGGTCTACAACCGCACCGCCGCAAAGGCCGCGCAATGGGTCGCCGAATACGGCGGCCGCGCGGCCGCCACGCCGCGCGAAGCGGCCCAGGGCGCCGATCTGGTGCTCGCCTGCGTCGGCAACGACGACGACCTGCGCAGCATCACGCTCGGCGCGGACGGCGCCTTCGCCGGCATGACGCGCGACGCCGTGTTTGCCGACCACACGACCGCCTCCGCCAACGTGGCGCGCGAGCTTTCTGCGAGCGCCGCCGAACATGGCCTGCATTTCATCGACGCGCCCGTGTCGGGCGGTCAGGCGGGCGCCCAGAACGGCAAGCTCACGATCATGTGCGGCGGCGAAGCCGCGGCCTTCGAGCGCGCGAAGCCCACGCTCGCCCATTACGGGGCGGCCGTGACGCTGGTGGGCGCGGCGGGCGCCGGCCAGCTCGCCAAGATGGTCAACCAGATCTGTATCGCGGGCCTCGTGCAGGGGCTGTCCGAGGCGATCAACTTCGGCGAGCGCTCGGGGCTCGACATGGCGCTCGTGCTCGACGTGATCGGCAAGGGCGCCGCCGCGAGCTGGCAGATGGACAACCGCGGCCAGACCATGATGGCCAACAAGTTCGACTTCGGTTTCGCCGTGGACTGGATGCGCAAGGACCTGGGCTTCTGTCTCGACGAAGCGAAGCGCAACGGCGCGGCGCTCCCGGTTACCGCGCTCGTCGACCAGTTCTACGGCGACGTGCAGCGTCTCGGCGGCAGCCGCTTCGACACGTCGAGCCTGATCTGGCGCCTGCGCAAGCTCGACGGCGGCGCATAAGGCGTACGTGGGCGGCGGCTCCCGGAAGGCCCCGGAAGCCTTCAGGGCCGCCGCATGCACTGCCTCACGCCTCGCACCCTGTGAGGCTCAGCGCCACCAGCGCAGCGGGCGCCGCAGCGTGTGCCGTTCGAGCCGCACCGTCGGCATGCTGTCGAGGAAGGCGAAGGCCCCGGCCTCTTCCGGGCCCATGCGCCGCTCGCGTTCCTCGTCGGCCTCGACCGTGCGCGCGGTATCGATGAAGAGCGCCGCGACGATGCCCAGCGCCAGCAACCCAGCCGAGATCATGAACGGCACGTTATAGCTGCCGGTGTGCTGGATCAGATAGCCGAACACGACCGGCGACAGCATCCCCGCAATGCCGAAGCCCGTGTTCATCATGCCGCCCGCCGTACCCGCGTACTTGCCGGCGATATCGAGTGGCAGCGTCCACAGCACCGGATTCGTGATCTCGAGGAAGAAGAACGAAGCGGAGAGGAAGAGCACCGCGACCATCGGGTTCGCGACGGACACCATCGGCAGCAGGAAAGCGAGCGAGCCGCCCATGCCGGTCACGAGCACCGCGCAGCGCGCGAAACGCAGCCGGCCCGTCCACTTGAAGAGCCGGTCGGAGATCACGCCGCCGAGCGTGTCGCCCACCACGCCGGCGAGCAGCGGCAGCGCCGTGAAGAGCGCAATCTGCTTGAGGTCGAAGCCGCGCGACTCCTTCAGATACGACGGCAGCCACGTGAGATAGACCCACAGCAGCCAGCCATAGCAGAAATCGACGAACGTGACGAGCCACATGCGTCGCACGAGCTTGCGCCACGGCGTCGCCGCGCGCTTCGCGCGGTCGCAGTCGCCCTTGCAATAGCCGATCTCGGCGGTCTCTTCGGGCGTGACGCGCCGGTTCTGCTCCGGCGAGTTCGTGAACACGAAGAGATAGAGCACCGTCCACATGAGGCTCACGATGCCGAGCAGGATGAACGCGTCGCGCCAGCCGCCCGCCACCACCACCGCGAGCACGAGCGGCGGCGTCACCGCGCCGCCCAGGCGCGCGAAGCTGTGCGTCACGCCCTGCGCGAAACCGCGTTCGCCCACCGGCATCCAGTACGTGAAAGCGCGTGTGGCCGTGGGAAACGCCCCGCCCTCGCCCACTCCAAGCGCGAAGCGCAGCCCGACCAGCATCGCGACGCTGCCGGCAAAACCCGTGGCGAGCGTGGCCGCGCCCCAGATCAACGAGAGCACGGTGAGCACGAGTTTCGGTCCGAACTTGTCCGAAAGCCAGCCGCCGATGATCTGCATGACGGCATAGGGATAGGCGAACGCGGAAAATACCAGGCCGAGCTGCACCGCGCTCAGGCCCATTTCGTGGCGGATCAGCGGTCCCGCGACCGCGATGTTCACGCGGTCGATGTACGAAATGAAATACATCAGACACATGACCGCGAGAATGATATGGCGCGTCTTGACGCGCTGCGCGTGCTGCTTCATGTCGTCGTCTCCTGAGTCTCTCTTTTGTGTCGCCGGGTCGGATGCGCGCGTCGGCGCGCGAGGCGCGTAGTCGTGTATCAGCCCGAGGGCGTCACGAGCTTCAGCCGTTGGACCTTGCCCGAGGGGCCGCGCGGCAGTTCGTTCACGAAGCGGATCTCTTTCGGCGTTTTGTAGCGGCCCAGTTCGCGCAGGCAGTGCTCGCGCAGCTCGTCCGGGTCGGGCGCGCCCTGCCAGTGAGCCTCGCGCGCAACCACGAACGCGACGATCTCCTGCCCATAGGCGGGATCGGGCACGCCGACGGCCGCCGCGTCGAGCACGCCCGGATGGCGCAGCAGCGCCTCGTCGATCTCGCGCGGCGCAATGTTCTCGCCGCCCTTGATGATCAGTTCCTTCGAGCGGCCGTTGATATAGAAGTAGCCTTCGTCGTCGCGATAGCCGAGGTCGCCGGTGCGCAGCCAGCCATCGGCGGTGAACGCCTTCGCCGTGTCCTCGTGGCGCTTGTAGTAGCCGCACATGACCTGGGCGCCGCGCAACACGATTTCGCCGCACTCGTTCGGTCCGCATTCGCGGCCGTCACGATCGATCACGCGCGCTTCGCCGCCCGATGGCAGGCCGATACTGCCGATCCGGCGCCGCGATGCATCGTACGGATTGCTAAAGACCGGCGCGGCGGTCTCGGTCATCCCCATCGTTTCGATGACGCCAATGCCGAAGCGCGCCTCGAATGCGCGATGATGGTCGGCAGGCAGCGCGGCAGACGCGCTGCGGCAGAACTTGAGCGCCGAGAGGTCAAGCCCGCGCGGTTCGTCGCCGTTGAGGAGATAGGCGACGATGGTCGGCACCACGTTGATCCACGTGCAGCCGTAGCTGGCGGCGTCGCGCCAGAACGTGCGCCCGGAGAAACGCGCCGTGAGCACGACCGAGCCCGCGTGCCAGAGCGGCGCAAGCAAGGTCACGACGAGGCCGTTGATGTGATAGAGCGGCAGCGATGCCAGCACGCGGTCATCGTCGGCGAGCCGGTGCTCGAGGCTGATGTTGCGCGCGTTCGCATGGAGGCTTGCGTGGCTGAGCAGCACGCCCTTCGGCGCACCGGTCGTGCCCGAGGTGTACATCAGGAGGGCGATGTCGGTACCGTCGGGCCCGGACTGGGTTTCCACGGGCGGTGATTCCAGCACCGGGAGGCTCGCGAGGCTCGACGCCGGCACGGCGCTCGCCACATCGGCGGCCGCGATTTCGAGCGCGGGCAGCACCGGCAATGCGACGGCATCCGGCTCCGTACGCACGAGCGCAATGTTGCGCGACATGCCCTGCTCGCGCAGCGCGGCAAGCGCCGCCGCGAGCGCGCCGCTGGTCTGCGCGCTCGCGAAGATCATCCGCGTATCCGAATGCTCGACGATATAGGCGAGCTGGGACGCCTGGCAAAGCAGGTTGAGCGGATGCGCGATCAGTCCGCTGTACATCGCGCCGAGCAGCAGCGTGGCAGTCTGGATGCCGTTGCCCATCAGGACCGAAACGACGTCGCCCGGCTTGAGGCCGGCGTCGCGAAAGCGGCTCTCGAGCGCGCGGCAACGCTCGAGCAGCGCGCCGAAGGTCAGCGTCGCGCCCGCCGCCGTGGCGCTGTCGGCGACTGCGCCGGCATCGCCCGTCGCGCCTTCGTCGGGCGCCGCCAGCAGGAAGGGCTTGTCCGCATACTGTGCGGCGCGTGCTTCGATCAGCGCGCGGATCGTGGCGGGCGCGCTCATTGGCCGAACCTCCGGAAATAGTCGCCGAGCAAGGTGTCGAGTTCGGGAACGTGCTCCGCAATCGGGTACGCCACGCGCGTGATGTTCAGGTACTGGCGAAAGCCGAGATTGTCCGAAAAGTTGTTGCGCCCCCAGGTCCCGCAGCCCATCGAGAGCGAGAACGGCAGGCCGTTGTCGAAGTTGCCGCCCGTCGCGAAACAATGCGCCTGGTTGACGATCACGCGCGCCACCGGCAGCGTCGACCCCAGCGTCACGGCTTCGTGCGGGTCGTCCGTGTGCAGGCCGACCGAGTGACCCGCGCCCATGTACGCGTAGAGGCTGCGCACGATATCCGCCGCTGCGCCGAAATCGCGCGCGCGATAGACCGTGAGCACAGGCGCGAGCTTTTCGCCCGAAAACGGATGAGTCGCGCCGAAGCCGGTCTCCTCGACCATCAGGAACGCGCTTGCGCGCGCTGCTACGTCGTCGAGGCCGGCGGTATGCGCGATCTGCGCCGCGGATTTTGCGGTGCAACGCGACGAGAGCTTGCCGTCGGTCCACATCGCCGCCTGCAATTGCGCCTTTTGCTGCGCGTCGAGCAGCACGCCGCCACAGGCGGCGAGTTCGTGCAGCATCGCGTCGTAGACCGCCTCGTCGATCACGACGCTGTTCTCCGACGAGCAACTCGTCGCGTAGTCGAAAGTCTTCGACGCGGCGATCTTGTGCGCCGCATCGCGAAGGTTCGCCGTGCGCGTGACGATCGACGCCACGTTGCCGGCGCCTACGCCGAAGGCCGGCGTGCCGCTGGCGTAGGCCATGCGCACATTGGCCTGCGAGCCCGTCGCGACCACGAGGTCGGCTTCGCGCATCAGCGCGGCGGTGGCGGCCTTGTCCACGGGCGCGGGCAGCATCTGCACGAGCGCCGGGTCCAGCCCCGCTTTGGCGAACTGCGCATGGATGAAGCCGATGAGCGCCTCGCACGCGCCATAACCCTTCGGCGAGGGCGCGACGATCACCGCATTGCCGCATTTGAGCGCGTTGATGATCTTGTTGGCGGGCGTCGCGGCCGGATTGGTGGATGGCGTGATTGCCGCGACCACCCCGACCGCGCGCGCGATTTCGACGATGCCCGTGGCCTCGTCTCGCGCAATCACGCCACAGGTCTTTTTCCCATGCAGGTCGCGCAGCAGCCCGAGCGTCTTGCGGTAGTTCTTGCGGAACTTGTCGTCGGCGTTTCCGAGCCCTGTGTCGCGCACCGCCAGCTCGGCAAGCTCGCGATTTCGGCCGGGCTCCATGATCGCCCACGCGGCGGCCGCCGCAGCGGTATCCAGGGTTGCCTGCCCGGCGAACTCGAAGGCTTGCTGCGCTGCACGCGCACGCGCCACGAGCGCGGCGATCTGCGGCGCGGGCGCTTCGGGTTTGCCCGCACCAGCGGCATTGGCAACGGTCTCTCTCACATTCATCGGCGCGCTCCGATCAAATAATTGGCTGTACTGCCAATCTATTCATCGGCGCGTGAATGCGAGTCCCGATTCCCGCACAATCGGTGACACACGGCCAGGGAGCCGAGGAATATGCGATTTTCGGGACTTTCACCAGTCCCGAAAATTGCACCGGGCGATGCACAATAACGGGAAAGCTAGCGTCAATCGCACAATGCAACCGACGCAGGAGACAAGCGTGTCCACATCGAACCAATCGAATGCGGCGGCAGTCCGCGCGTTCCGCGTGCTGGAAACGCTAGCCCAGGCGGGCCATCCTTTGGCGATGATGGATCTGGTGGAGGCGCTCGGTTTGCCCAAGCAGACGGTGCACCGCATCCTGACCCAGCTCACCGACGCGTGGCTCGTCACACGCGGCGCCAACGACAAGCTGTACGAGTGTTCGGCACGCGTGAGAATGATGGCGGTGAACGTGCTGATGCATGCCGGGCCGGCGGCGGCGCGGCATCTGCTGCTCGAACAGCTCGTCGAAAAGATCGGCGAGACCTGCAATCTCACCATGCTCGCCGGCAACGACGTGGTCTATGTCGACCGCGTGGAGACCGAATGGCCGCTGCGCATGCATCTGCAGCCGGGCTCGCACGTGCCGCTGCACTGCTCGGCAAGCGGCAAGCTGCTGCTGAGCTTTCTGCCCAAGGAGCGGCGCGACCGCATGATCGACACGCTGCCGCTGCGCGCCCACTCGGAGCAAACGATCACCGACCGCGAAGCGTTGCGCAAGGAGCTGGCGGTGACACGCCGCCGGCAGCTCGCGATCAACAATCAGGAGCATTTACAGGGCTTGATCGCGATCGCCGTTCCCGTGATGCTGGACCGCAACCGTGCGTGCGCGGCGATCGCCGTCCAGGCGCCGGTCGGGCGCGTCGCGCTCGACGACCTGCTCGCCTTCGTGCCCGACCTGAGGCATGCCGCAACGGAAACCGCGAAGACGTTCCGCGAGTAGAGGGACGTGGGGCGCTCGACTTACGAACGCTGATAGTAGAGATTCTGCGGATGCCGCGCTTCAGCAAAGAAAAACCAGCGCTCCGCCACCAGGCCCGCGTACTGGATCACAGCCGCCACGCAAAACACCGCGAACGATAGCCCAACGGATCGGATGCCGCCTCCGATCGCCACGAGGCAGAAAGGAGCGAGGAACGCCGCGATCAGGAACGTCCACTTGATGCGTTTGAGCGCGCGGGGCGTCTTGCCATGAAAGAACTCGCGCAGATTGAAGGCACCCGCCGTAAACCCGCGCGACTTCTGCTCGACATGTTGCGCGCGAATGCCGGTCGCGCTTTGCACGGTCGATTTCGGGCGCAGGCGCGCATTGCGGACCAGCGAGGCCGTGCGCGACGCGCAGCCCGCCAGCGTCAACACGCATGCGCAGACGGCAAGCGGCACCGCCATGGCCGGTGCGAATCTCGCGGCGCATGCGGTCGCGAGCGTGAAGCCGGACGCGCAGCCGAGCAATACGAAATTGACCAGCGTGAGCGGCGTCGCCCATTCCTGGAGAAAGCGCAGGCACGCGTAGATCATCGCGGTGCACACGAACAGCAGCAGGCTCGCGACGACAGCCACGCCCCCTATTGCCAGGGAATACGAGGCCTCTAGCAGGTGCGCGAGACCATAGGCGAACGTGCAGGCCAGAAACGCGGGAAGACAAAGGCATTCGCGCGACAGCCACGAGGTGCGCCACATCGCAATGGCCCGCCATGCCCGCTCGGGATGGCCGAGATGAAAGAACGACGCAACGAGCCCCAATGCGCCCAGTGCGCATGAAAGCGCCGCACCGACGACATAGAACATCGCCGGAACCGCCGCCACATCGCCGAAGCCAAGCCGTTGCGCCAGCTCCACGCCGACGAGCGCGATCAGCAACCCCTGGCCCGCCCCGCTCAGCGTGGTGAGAAACACCACTGAAAATGCCGGATTCATACCGTTCTCCACTCTTCGATTCGGCGCGCGCCATGCGAGCACGCGCAGACGTGCTCACACGCGCGTAGCGATCGACGCGAGATTGAGCGCGCCGTGTTCGGCCTGCGTTTCCAGCGTATCGGTCTCTCCCGCGCCCGATGTCTTGCACGAACACGAGCCGCTGCCGCAGGACGTCACCGTTTGGCGCGGCAAATAGTGATTCGACGGCCGGGTTCCCCACTCGGGCATCAGCTGATAGCCGCCCCGTTCGCGGATCGCCTTCGACACGACCGACTCAGGATCGTGAATGTCGCCAAAGAGGCGCGCCGAGGTCGGGCACGCCAGCACGCACGCGGGCTTGCGGTCGCGCTCCGGCAGCGCTTCGTTGTAGATGCGGTCGGAACACAGCGTGCACTTGGTCATTTCCTTGCGCGCTTCGTCGATTTCCCGCGCGCCGTAGGGGCAGGCCCACGCGCAGTACTTGCAGCCGATGCAGCGGTCGTAGTCGACCAGCACGAGACCGTCTTCCTTGCGCTTGTAGCTTGCCCCGGTCGGACAGACCGGCACGCACGGCGGGTCCTCGCAGTGCAGACAGGACTTGGGGAAATGAATGGTGTCGGCAAGCGGAAACTCGCCGGCTTCGAACGTCTGCACCCGGTTGAAGAACGTGCCCGATGGATCGGCGTCATACGGGCGAAAGTCGGCGAGACTGCCCGCCTCGCCCGACGTGTTCCATTCCTTGCAGCTCGTCACGCAAGCGTGGCAGCCCACGCAGACGTTCAGATCGATCACGAGCGCCATCTGTGTCATCGCATGCTCTCCGTTTCACTTGCGTTGCGCGGCCTTCGCAAGACGCGCGGCAAACTCGCCGCGCCCGGCGAAATACGTCTGCACGACGCGATGGATGATGCCCCCTGCCCCCGTGCCGACGGAGCCGGGCAGCGCGGGCATGGGGGCGAACTGCGGCAGCGTGTGGTCGGCGTGAGCCTCCGCCGGATAGATGCGCACGCGCACGTCGTACCACGCGGCTTGCCCCGTGACCGGATCGGAGTTCGACGTGCGCGTGTGATCGGCGCGCTTGACGGGAATTTCGTCCGCGATCAGGTGGTTCAGCAGGAAGCCGCGTTGCGACTCGTTGGCCTCGGGTCCGAGATTCCACGCGCCCGCCGACTTGCCGATGGCGTTCCACGTCCAGACCGTGCCCGGCTCGACCGCTTCGCTGTAGCGCGCGAGGCAGCGCACCTTGCCCCATTGCGATTCGACGTAGATCCAGCCGCCGTCCTCGATGCCCTGCGCCGCCGCCGTGCGCGGATTCATGTACAGATAGTTCTCGCCATGAATCTGCCGCAGCCAGGCGTTCTGCGAGTCCCACGAGTGGTACATCGCCATGGGACGCTGCGTGACGGCCGCGAGCGGATACTGCGCGTGATCGGTCGTATCGTGCTCGAGCGGCGGATGCCAGAACGGCAGCGGGTCGAAGTACCGTTCGATGCGCGCGCGCAAATGCTCGGGCGGTTGCCGGCCTTTCGTCTTGCCCTGTGCCGCGAGCCGGAACTTCTGCATCACGTCCGAGTAAAGCGCGATGACGATCGGCTCGTTGAACTTGCGAAAACCCTTTTCGACGGCGAAGTCCAAATAAGGCCCGTTGCAGTTGCGCATGTATTGCAGCGACTCGGGCAGCGTGTAGTGGTAGACGCAGTTGTGCTTCGCGTACTCCTCCCACTGCCGCGGGTTCGGTTCGCCAACCAGCGCCTTGTCGCCGTCCTTGCCGCGCCAGCCGATCAGGAAGCCCACGCCCGAGCCGGGCGCCGTCTGGTGATTGATGATGAAGTCCGGATAGTCGCGGTATTTGCGCGTGCCTTCGGGCGTCGTGAACGCCGGCAGTTTCAGGCGGCTCGCCAGCTCGACGAGCACTTCCTGGAACGGCTTGCATTCGCCCGTCGGCGGGACGACGGGCACGCGCACGGAGTCTACCGGACCGTCGAATTCGGAAATGGGCCGGTCGAGCATCGACATCGCGTCATGGCGTTCGAGGTAGGTCGTGTCGGGCAGAATCAGGTCGGCGAATGCCGTCATCTCCGACTGGAACGCATCGCACACCACGATGAAAGGAATCTTGTACTCGCCGTTCTCGTGCTTGTCCGCAAGCATCTTGCGGACTTCCATCGTGTTCATCGACGAATTCCACGCCATGTTGGCCATGAAGATCAACAGCGTATCGATGGGATACGGGTCGCCCCGCCACGCGTTCGTAATGACGCTATGCATCAAACCATGCACGGCGAGCGGGTACTCCCACGAAAACGCCTTGTCGATGCGCACGGGCTCGCCCTTGGCGTCAATAAACAGATCTTCCGGCGCGGCGGGCCAGCCCAGCGGACCATTCGCGAGCGGCGTGTTCGGCTTCACGTCGTCCGGGCTGTTGGGCGGCTTCGCCGAGGGCGGCACGGCGCGCGGATAAGGCGACTTGTGCCGGAAACCGCCGGGCCGGTCGATGGTGCCGAGCAGCGACATCAGCACGGCGAGCCCACGTATCGACTGAAAGCCGTTCGAGTGAGCGGCGAGCCCGCGCATGGCGTGAAAGGCAATGGGCGCGCCCGTCACGGATTCGTGCGTCTCGCCCCAGGCGTCGGTCCACTGAATCGGCAAGGTGACCTTCTGATCGCGCGCGACATCGGCCATTTCCTGGGCCAGCCGGCGGATCGTGGCTGCGGGAATGCCGGTGATCTGCGCCGCCCACTCAGGCGTGCAGTCGGCAACCTGCTCACGCAGCAACTCGAACGACGGCGCGACGGGCGTGCCGTCTGCGAGCGTATAGCGCCCTTCCAGCGCGGGGCGCACGCCCGGCGCGTGATGCGGCACTTCGCGCTGGCTCGCGGCGTCCCACCACAGGTGGTTCTGCGGAAAGAGCGGATTGCGCGTTTCCACTGCCGGGTCCTGCACGAACAGGCCGTACGTATCGCTGTCGGCGCGCATATCGAGCAGTTCACCCGCGTTCGTATAGCGCTCGACGAACTCGCGGTCATACGCATTCCGTTCGATCAGCTCACGCATGAGCGCCATGAACAGCGCGCCATCCGTGCCGGGACGGATCGGCACCCACTCATCGGCGATTGCCGCGTAGCCCGTGCGGATCGGATTGATGGCGATGAAGCGGCCGCCCGCGCGCTTGAACTTCGAAATCGCAATCTTCAGCGGATTCGAGTGATGGTCCTCCGCTGTGCCGATCATGAAGAACAGCCTGGCGCGGTCGAGGTCCGGTCCACCGAATTCCCAGAACGAGCCGCCCATCGTATAGATCATGCCGGCCGCCATGTTCGCCGAGCAGAAGCCGCCGTGCGCCGCATAGTTTGGGGTGCCGAACTGTTTGGCGAACAAACCCGTCAGCGCCTGCATCTGGTCGCGGCCCGTGAAGAGCGCGAATTGCCTCGGGTCGGTCGCGCGCAAATGCGCGAGGCGCTTTTCCAGCATGTCGAACGCGGCTTCCCAGGAGATGGGCTCGAACTGGGCGGTGCCACGCAGGGCGTCCGGTTTGCGCAGCAGAGGCTGCGTGAGGCGCGCCGGCGAATACTGCTTCATGATGCCCGACGAGCCTTTGGCGCAGATCACACCCTGATTAAGCGGATGCTCGGGATTGCCATCGATATAACGAACCTCGCCGTCGCGAAGATGCACGCGTATGCCACAGCGGCACGCGCACATGTAGCACGTCGTGGTCTTGACCTCGAGCTTCTCATTCTGCGTGCGGGGCTGATGTTCCATCGCTCCTCCAGATACGCTTGCGGTGCGGCTGCACAAACTCTGTGCCGACAATGAATATCGTATAAATGTGCGGCCAATAGAAAAACTCGCAATTTGCGATCTCATTCATCAGCCCGCCCGATAGTTGCGGGCGGCGCGCGTGGCTTGACGTCTGGATTCGGGACTGGGCGGGACGGCGGGGAGCGAGGCCGCTCGGCGGCAGAGCGCGTTACGCGCGAACGAGCGTGGGTTGCTTCACTTCATGACCGAACAGGAGATTGACGGTTTTCCGTGTCGGCACGCTGGTCATCAGTGTAGATACCTTCTGGGGACGAAACCATCGGCACCTTAAAATCTCGTTGCTCGGCGCAGGTCTTGCGTCGTCGTGCAGCACGGAGAAAAAGACGTGGTGCCGCTTGTTGAGCCCGCCGAACTGGAACAGGTAGCCTTAGCTCGAAGCCCTCGAGCGTCGTTTCTTCGTTGAGCTCACGCACAGCAGCGTCCGCCGGCGACTCTGCGCGCCGAATCGTGCCGCCGGGCAGCGACCATCTCGAACGTCCCCGTTCGACGAGGAGAATCCGTCCTCCCTGCCAGCACACGATAGTTGCTCGTTCTTTCATGCTTCGCGTTTCATGACAGACGCCATCTGTAACGTATGAGCCGATTGTTGCCCGCCCCTGTGCGCGCGTTCGATCGCCTGGCACACCCGTGGTTGGGGCAGCAACGATCGAGCCCGAAGTGAGGGCGATACGGGGTCGGTACTAAAAAGTGCATCGCGCCGCTCGCCAGGCGGTTCTTATACGGGCGCGATCGCCGGTTGTGGTTGGTGATTCAGTGCCATCCACTCGCTGAAGAGCTTCACCTTCGGCTGATGCGCCACGCACTCGGGATAGACAAAGTAATAGCGCGCGCCCGTTTCGATCACCTTGTCGAACGGCATGACAAGCCGCTTGGCCACGAGGTCGTCATCGACCAGCGTCCGGTCGCCGATCGCAATGCCGAAGCCTTGCATGGCCGCGTTCGTCGCCAGATCGAGAGTTTCGAAACTCGGCCCCATGTTCGCGTCCACCTGGGTCGCGCCGACCTGATCGAGCCATTGTCTCCAGTCGCGATGGTCTCGCGTCGGGTGCAGCAGCGTGAATTGCGAGAGATCGTCGAACTGTGCGAGCGGCTTGCTGTTCAGCAGTTCCGGCGCGCAGACCGGCGTAATCTGCTCGTCGAACAGCGGCACCGCGTGAACACCGGCCCCTGGGGACGAACCGTAGATGATCGCGGCGTCGAACGGCTCGGCCTGGAAGTCGACGTCATGCTGCCAGGTTGCCGTGATCTGCACCAGCAAGTCGGGGTGTTCGCCCTGAAACCGCATGATTCTCGGCAACATCCAGCGCATGATGCAGGTCGGCACCTTCATGGCGAGATCCGTGCGCTGCCGCGTCAAGCGCAGCGACATCTCCTCGATGCGCGCGAGACCCTCCTTCACGACGGGCAGCAACATCTCGCCTTCGGTCGTCAGGGTGAGGCCCTTCTTTCCTCTGATAAAAAGCGGAAACTTGTAGTAGTCCTCCAGCGCGAGGACCTGCCGGCTCACCGCTCCTTGCGTGAGACACAGATGTTCCGCAGCACAGGTGAAGCTGCGGTGGCGGGCAACCACTTCGAATACCTGCAGCGCGTTGAGTGGAGGAAGGCGTCGCATGGAATTCGCGTATCCGGTTTGATGGAAGCGGGCTAGTGAAGGATCTTTGAAAGGAAGTCCTTGGCTCGGCTTGACTTCGGCTGTGCAAAGAACGCCTCCTTGAGATCGTCTTCGACGATACACCCCTGGTCCATGAAGATCACGCGATTCGCCACCTTCTTCGCGAAGCCCATCTCATGCGTGACGCACATCATCGTCATGCCTTCCTGAGCGAGTTCGACCATGACGTCCAGCACCTCGTTGATCATCTCCGGATCGAGTGCCGAGGTTGGTTCGTCGAACAGCATCGCGATCGGGTCCATCGACAACGCCCGGGCGATCGCGACACGCTGCTGCTGACCGCCGGAGAGCTGGCCGGGAAACTTGTCCGCATGAGCGCGCAAGCCCACGCGTTGCAGCAGCCCCAAGGCCTTTTGGGCGGCCTCGTCCTTGCGCCGGCCAAGCACCTTCACCTGTGCGAGCGTGAGATTTTCGGTAATCGACATATGCGGGAATAGTTCGAAATGCTGAAAAACCATGCCCACTTTCGAGCGCAGCTTCGACAGATTGGTCTTCCTGTCGCCAACCGACTCGCCGTTGATCCTGATCTCGCCGTTCTGAAACGGTTCGAGGCCATTGACCGTCTTGATCAGCGTCGATTTTCCCGAGCCCGACGGGCCGCATACCACGACGACTTCGCCTTTTTTCACTTCCGTCGTGCAGTCGGTGAGCACCTGGAACTGACCGTACCACTTCGATACGTTGCTAATGGTAATCATGTGGAAACCTGCTTCTGAAGAGCGTTGAAGTTCATGCGTTCAGCGGTGCCGGGCACGCTGGTAGCGGCCTTCGAGCACGCGCGCATACCACGTGAGCGGAAAGCACATCGCGAAGTACAGCAGTGCGACCATTGCGTAGATCGGGAACGGACGAAACACGGCGTTCGTGATCATGGCTCCGGTCTTGGTCAGCTCGGTCAGGCCGATGATCGACGTGAGCGCCGTACTCTTCACCACCTGGACGAGAAAGCCGACCGTGGGCGGCACGGCGATCTTCCATGCCTGCGGCCAGACGACGTAACGCAGCTGCTGAGGCCATGTCATGCCGAGACTGGCCGCGGCGCTCCACTGCCCTCGCGGCACGGCTTCGACGCACCCGCGCCAGATGTCGGCCAGGTAGGCGCTCGTGTAGAGGGTCAGCGTCACCGTTGCGGCCAGCCACGGCGAAACTTCGATTCCCACGAGCGGCAGCCCGAAGAACGCGAGAAAGAGCTGCATCAGCAGTGGCGTGCCTTGAAACAGCTCGACGTACAGCACGGCGATGCGGCGCAGCCACGCCAACGGCGACACGCGCATCGCCAGCAGCACGAGACCCGCGATGCCGCCTCCAACGAATGCGCAAAGCGAGAGCAGAACGGTCCAGCGCGCGGCGAGCAGCAGATTGCGCGCGATATCCCAGAGAGTGAACTCGACCATTACGAACGCTCCTTCGAAAGGCTGGATGCAGCCATGCGGGCGCGACCGGAAAGCCACGCACGCAGGGGGGCGCGCGAGGCGCCGGCGCCGCGCGCCGTGCGCCCGGCGAAGAGGCCTTTGCCAAGCCGGTTGATGAGCAGCCGCAGCACGATCGACAGCAGGAGATAGATCACCGTGACGATCACGTAGCTCTCGAACGAGCGGAAGTTGCGCGACTGGATGAAATTGGCTGCGTACGTCAGGTCGGGCACGGAGATCTGCGAGACGACGGCCGAGCCGAGCATGACGATCAGCACCTGGCCCAGCAGCGCAGGGAAGACGTTGGCGAGCGCCTGGGGCAGCACGACGTGGCGGAAAACCTGCCGCCCCTGCAAGCCGAGCGCCATTGCCGCCTGGCGCTGGCCGCGAGGGATCGAGTCGATGCCGGCGCGCACGATTTCGGTCGCGTACGCTCCCAGATTGACGGTCATCGCCAATACCGCCGCCTGCATCTCGTCGATCTGCACGCCCAGACCCGGCAGCCCGAAAAACACGAAAAAGAGCTGCACGAGAAAAGGCGTATTGCGGATCAGCTCGACGTAGGACGCAACCAGCGCGCGCACCCACTTCGGGCCCGCGACGGCAAGGCTCGCGCCGGCAATGCCGAGCAAGCCGCCCAGCACGGTCGAGACCGCCGTCAGGCCTAGCGTCACTTCCACGCCGCGCGCCAGCATGCCCGCGTAAAGACCGAAGTCACTAAAGTCGAATGTGTAGGTCATCGCTGCGCCGTCTGTCGTTAGGTAAGCGGAAGCCGGAGCGCGTCAGAGACTAGCCGGCAGCGGAGCACGCAGCCACTTGAGCGAGATGGCGTTCATCGAGCCGTCCTTCTTTGCGGCCGCGATGGCGTCGTCGACCTTCTGCTTCAGGCGCGGCTCGTTCTTGTTCAGGCCCACGTGATCTGGAGAGCTGAACAACGAGAACTTCTGCTCCGGATCGTTGGCCGGATGACGGGCCATGATGGTCGCGCCAACATCGTTGCCAACCACGAGCAGTTGAGCCTGACCGGACAGGAATGCGGAAATCGCCCCGTTCGGATCGTCGAAGCGCTTGATGACCGCGGAGGGCGGCGCCACCTTGGACACACTCAGATCTTCGAGCGTGCCGCGCGCGACGGCGACCGTCTTGCCAGCCAGATCGCCCGCATTCTTCACCGCCAGCGATTTCGGTCCGAACACCGCGAGATAGTACGGCGCATACGGTTGCGAGAAGTCGATTACCTTCGCGCGCTCAGGCGTCTGGCCAACCGAGAGCAGCATGTCCGCCTTGTGATCCGCCAGATAGGCCATGCGGTTGTCGCCCGTCACCTGCACGAGTTCGACCTTCGCGTTCAGGGCCTTCCCGATCAGATTGGCCACGTCGATGTCGTAGCCCTGTGGCTTCATGTCAGGCCCGATCGACCCAAATGGCGGATAGTCCTCGAATACGCCGACACGCACGACGCCCGATTTCGCAATCGTGTCGAGGGCGTCCGCATGTGCGAGCGGTGCGAACGCGCTGAGGGCAGCCGTGCCGGCAAGCGCGAAGGCTGCGATGGTGCGAGCCGCCAGGCGCTGCATGGGGCTCGTGGTGACGTGAGTGGTGTTCATGACGGGTATCTCCTTCCAACGGCTTCTCTTGGGGGTAAAAAGGTTCATTGCGGGGTTTCAATGCCCGGTGTGCGCCGGAATCAGCCTGCACGCGTGGGCCGGCATCTCGGCGAGCACTGGCCGCCCCACTTCGAGGTCCGGCGTCTCGCGGGGCGTGGTGGCGGCGGTGAGCGTGAAGCCGTCGCAATCGATCGTCGCTTCGATCTGCGCGCCCACGTCACGGACAAACGTCACCTTGCCGGCAACGACGTTCGGACCGCGATTCGCACTCATGGGCCGCACACACACGTCTTCCGGGCGAATCAGCAGGCGGATGTCGCCCGAGCGCTCCGGCGTGCGCATGGCGGCATTGACGGCGATCCGCTGGCCGCCCGGCAGCGCGATGCCAGTGTCGGCTTCGAGCGTCACGGGCAAGATGTTGCCGAGGCCGATGAAGTCCGCCACGAATTCGTTCACGGGGTCCCGGTAAATGTCGAGCGGCCTGCCGACCTGGGCGATACGCCCTCTCTGCATCACGACGATCTCGTCGGCCATCGTCATCGCTTCGCGCTGGTCATGCGTGACCATGATCGTCGTGATGCCAAGCCGCTGTTGCAGCAGGCGAATCTCGACCTGCATCGCTTCACGCAGCTTCGCGTCCAGCGCCGAGAGGGGCTCGTCAAGCAGCAACAGTTTCGGCGACGAGGCAATTGCACGCGCAATCGCCACGCGCTGGCGTTGGCCGCCGGAAAGCTGCGTAACGGGCCGGTTCGCCATGTGCGGAAGCTGGATCAGTTCGAGCAGTTCCGCCACGCGCTTCGCTTGTGCGCTCTTGTCGACACCGCGCAAGCGCAGCGGATAGGCGACATTGCCGGCAACGGTCATATGCGGAAACAACGCGAGCGACTGAAACACCATGCCGAAGTCGCGCCGGTTGGCCGGCACATGCGTGAGGTCGCGGCCCGCGAACATCACCGATCCGGAAGTCGGCGTCTCCAGGCCCGCGATGATACGTAGCAGGGTTGTCTTGCCGCAGCCGGATGGCCCGAGAAAACACACCAGCTTGCCGTCCGGAACGTTGAGATCGACGTGGTCGACCGCGAACGCGTTCTGAAAGCGCTTGGTGATGGCCTGCAAAGACAGATGGGTCATGAGAGTTCCTTTGTGCCCCGGGGATCGCGTGAGAGGCGGCGATCAGAGCGCCACGCCTTCGTCGCCGACGAGCTTTTCGAGCAGCCAGATCAAGGCAAAGTCGATCAGCACGATGAAGACCGCGAACGAAAACACGGTTGGGTCGAGCGACGAAACGGTGCGGCTGTAGAGCCAGACAGGCAGCGTCATCGTGTTGATGCCATAGAGGAAGAACGTCACCGTGAATTCGTTAAACGAAATGATGAACGCGAACAGCATGCCGGCGAGAATGCCGGGGCGCATGAGCGGCAGTACGACGTCAACGAGCGCACGCCGCGGACTCGCGCCCATCACGCAGGCGGCTTCCTCGAATTCCGGCCCGATCGACGCAACCGATGCCGCGCAGTTCTTCACCGTGAACGGCAGCGCCAGGATCACGTGCGCAATGACGAGCCGCCCCACGCCCAGTTCCACCGGCAGAACATTGAAGACGAGCAGCAGCGAAAGCCCCAGCATCACGAGCGGATAGACGAGCGGCAGCGCGACCAGTTGCTCGATCACCGCCTTGCCGCGAAAGCGGTAGCGCGAGAGTGCGTAGGCCGCGGGCACGGATACGGCGGTGGCGATGAACATCGTTGAAACCGCCACGATGAGGCTCGTCGTGAGCGCAGTGCCCATGGACAGCACGTCGCTCGCATCGGGCGACACGAAGGTGTGCCATGCAGCCCGGTACCAGTGCAAGCCGAAGCTCTGCGGCGGAAATTCGAGCGTGTCGGAATTGCCGAACGACATCGTGATCATCGTCAGAATCGGCAGCGCCGCGAGAAAGAGCACGATCGTCGCAAACCATCCGGTCACGCGGCTGAGGCGGCCGGGCATCGTCAGGGGGATGCGCAAGGCATTCATGAGCGGGACTCCGCGTGGCGTTGCAGGTTGCGCACGAGCCGCTGCGAGATGACCATCACCGCAAGCGTCGCGGCCATCAGAACGACACCCGAGGCGGACGCGGCGGGCCAGTTCAGCAACGGCGCGACCTGATCGTGCACCAGCACGGCGAGCATCGGAACGCGGCGTCCGCCCAGCAGCAACGGCACCGCGAACGCGCTCGCGTTATAGGCGAACACGAGCAACGCGCCCGAGACGATGCCAGGCATCGCCAGCGGCAGCATCACGTGGCGCAGCGTCTGCCAGCGGCTGGCGCCGAGGGTAGCCGCCGCCTCTTCGTACGAGCGCGACACCGCGCGCATCGCGCTCGATATGGGAAGCACGGCGAGCGGAAAAGCCGTTTGAATCAGTCCGAGCAGCACGCCGTTCTCGCGATACAGCCACAACACCGGGCGCCCGATCAGGCCGGTGGCCATGAGCACGTGATTGACGAGGCCCGCCGGCCCCAGCATCACGAGCCATCCGTAGCCCTGCAGCAGCAGGTTGACCAGCAGCGGCAGCAGCACGCCGGCCAGCAGGAGGCGCCGCGCGGTGCGCGACTGCGTACGCGCCATCGCGAGTGCCACGGGAATCGCCAGCACGACGGCAACGATCATGCTCTGGAAGGCAAGCCGCAAGGTCAGCCAGAGCGAGCGCAGGAAGTAGGCGTCCCCGAGATCGACGTAATTCTGCAGCGTGAAGGCATGCCACTCGTTGCCTGGGAGGCCGAAGCTCATGCGCAGCACGGCGAGCGCCGCCGCGATCAGCACGGCGAGAAACGCGAGGATCGGTGCGAGCAGCAGCAACGGCGGCACGCGCGGCAGCGCCGTTGCGGTACTGTGCTGGGCCGTCGATTCCCCGGCAGGCGCAGGCGTTCCCGCGCGGCGTGAAGAGAGGGCTGACATGGCGCTCAAGCGGAAAAGATCTCGGTAAAGCGCTTGATCCACGCAGGCTGCAACGCGGCGAGCGCCTTGTCGTCGTGAAGCACGGCCTTCTCGGCGATCTGCTGCGGCGACGGCACGAAGGCGCGGCTTTCGGCGGGAATGACCGCGCGCGAGTTCACCGGACCGTTGAGCACGTCGGCGGCCATGCGGCCCTGCACGCCGGCATCGAGCGAATGATTGATGAAAGCGTGGATGAGATCGATATCGCCGGGATGTGACTTCGGAATCACCGTAAACATCAGCTGTGTCGCGAAGCCCTCTTTCATGCCGTAAGTCACGGCCATCTTGTACTCGGGCTTGCGGATCTGCTCCGGGAAGAACGCCGGTGCATAGATGCCGCCAATGTCGAGCGAACCGGTGCGGAACAGATCGGCGACCTGGTTCGGGTTTTCGCCGAGTGTCAGCACGCGGTCCTTCAACTGGGCGAGCTTCTTGAAGCCCGGATCGATATTCTGCTGCGAGCCGCCCGCCATCTTCGCCGCGATGATCGCCAGATCGACCGCTTCCGCCCACTCTGGCGGCGGCAGGAACAGGCGTCCCGCATACTTCGGATCCCAAAGGGCTTCGTACGTCGAGGGTGCGGTCTTCACGGTCGACGTGTTGTAGATGAGGCCGTCCGACCACAGCAGGTAGCCGACGCCGAATCCGTTGGCGCCCGTGCGGTATTGCGGCGCGACGTCTTTCAGGTTCGGCAGCTTGTTCAGGTCCGGCTTCATCAGCAGGCCCGCATCGGCTAGACCCGAGGCGCCGACGCCGGCAAGCGTGATCACGTCGTAGGTCGGCCGGTCGCCGGCAGCCTTGAGTTTCGCGACCATGCCGGAGGTACCATCGGCGCGGTCGGCGATGACCTGTGCGCCGGTCTTCTGGCTGAACGTGGCGGCGATGTTGCGCAAGGCCGCCGCGCCGGTATCGTCGGACCAGGTGAGCAGCCGCAGGGTCTTGCCCGCGTAGCTCTTCTCCTGTGCCCTGGCAGTACTGATGAACGGCATGGGCAACGCCGATGCCGCCAGAGCCGTGCCGATTGCCTGAATGGCCTGCCTTCTCCCCAGCTTGATCCCCTGCATGGTCATCTCCTGATTGAACCGTATGGGCGCTGCCCAATGCGCGCTGCCATTACCAAAAATCACGCGAGCGTGCTGCGTGAATGGACTCTACGTGCGTCAAAAACCCGCAACAAACGAAATCTCTGCATGCGCGCCATGACAAAAGCTCATGCACCGCGAACGCAATCCGGAGCGCCGGTGGCCCCGGCGGGCATGAGCACCTGCTTGACTTCCTGGAAGGCCGCGAGCCCGAACGGACCCAGTTCGCGCCCGATGCTGCTGCGCTTGTAGCCACCCCATGAGGTCTGAGGAAAGATGACCTGCGGCGCGTTGATCCACACGACGCCCGCTTCCAGCTCGGCCGCCACTCGCCTGCCCCGCCCGGCGTCGCGCGTGACGACCGTGGCGACCAGGCCGAACTCGGTATCGTTGGCCGCGCCGACGGCCTCGTCCTCGGTATCGAAGCTGCGCAGGCACAGCACGGGGCCAAAGATTTCCTCGCGCCACAGCGGGCTTTCGGCCGGGATATCGACGAACATCGTCGGCTTCACGAAGTAGCCGGGGCCGGCCGGCGCCTCGCCTTCGATCACGAGGCGCGCGCCGTCGGCCTTGCCGCGCGCGATATAACGCTGCACACGGTCGTACTGCGCGCGGTTGGTGAGTGGCCCCATTTGGACGCCGGGTGTGAATGGATCGCCAACAACCGTGCGCGTTGCGCGGTCGGCGAGACGCGCGGCAAGTGCCTCCGCTATCGGTCGTTCGACCAGCACGCGCGAAGTGGCCGAGCACATCTGGCCACCATTGAAGAACGCGCCGCCCGCAACGAGGTCGGTGGCGAGATCGAGATCGGCATCGGCGAACACGATGATGGAGGACTTTCCGCCCAGCTCCAGACTCACGCCCTTGATCGTGTCCGCGGCGGCTTTCATGACCTGCGCGCCAACGGCCGTGCTCCCGGTAAAGGAAACCTTCGCGACGAGCGGGTGTGCCGCCAACGGCGCCCCGACTTCGGTGCCCGTGCCCGTCACGACGTTGACCACGCCTGCCGGCACACCGGCGTCCGCGATGATCGCCGCAAGCTCCAGTTCGGGCAGCGGCGTTATTTCGGAGGGCTTGAGAATGACCGTGCAGCCGGCCGCAAGGGCGGGCGCGAGCTTCCACGCCGTGGTGACCATCGGGAAATTCCACGGCACGATCAGCGCGACCACGCCCGCCGGCTCGCGCCGGACGGTCGCCTGATAGTCGTCGCTGGGAAGCGCGACCCCGGATTCGCCGATTGCGTCGAGTTCTTCGGCGAGGCCCGCGTAGTACTCGAACGTCGCGATGACGTCGCTCACGTCGATTCGCGCTTCGTCCAGCGGTTTGCCGTTGTTGAGCGACTGGAGCGCCGCAAGACGCTCGCGCCGGTCGCTCACGCCGCTCGCGATCGCACGGAGCAAGATGGCACGCTGCGCGCCGGTGGTCTTTTTCCAGCTGCGGAAGGCCCGCGCGGCGGCACGCACCGCGCAATCGACATCGGCGGCGTTGCCGGCCTCGACCTGGGCAATCGTTTCCTCGGTCGATGGGTTGACGACCGGCAGACGCTGCCCGCCCTCACTCGCGCACCAGAAGCCGTCGATGTAGAGCTGCGTACGCAGCGCGACGCCAGGCTCGAACCCTTCGTGCTGCTTCATGACGGCACCCGTGCAAACCAGTCGGCTTCGTTCACTTCGATCACGGTGGGGATATCGCGCGATACGGCCTGCTGCAGCTCGGCGGCAAGCGCATCGGGCGTATCCACGCGAGCGCCCACGCAGCCGAACCCGCGCGCCAGCGCGAGAAAATCCGGCGTATGGATATCGACGCCGACCGGCACGATGTCGCGCGCCGTCATGTACCGCCGTATCTCGCCATAGCCAAAGTTGTTCCACAAGAGAACCACCACGGGCACCCGGGCTTCGACGGCGCTGGCGAGTTCCGGCAGCGTGAACTGCAGCCCGCCGTCGCCGATCAGGCAAACCACGGGGCGATCAGGCGCGGCGAGCTTCGCGCCAACCGCCGCGGGAAGCCCGTAGCCCAGCGTGCCGTAGCCGGTCGACGAGTTGAACCATGAGCGCGGTTGCGGTGCGTCGTGCACGAAGTTGCCCGCATACACGGGGCTGGTCGAGTCGCCCGCAATGATGACGTGTGGCAACGCGGCGGTAATCGTATCGACAAGGCGCTTCTGCGAGCGCGTCGGCGCGTCGTAGCTGGCCTCCACGGCCTGCCGCGCGAGCGCAACCCGCTGCGCGCCCCAGTCATGCTGACGCGCCGCCGTGATACATTCATGCAGCCGTGTCGACAGGCTGCCAAGCGCTTGCCGCGAATCGGCGGCGATAGCCACATCGGGACTGAAGTTGCGCATCAGTTGCTGCGCGTCGATGTCGATGCGGATTAACCGGCCTTCGATCGAAAAGCCGCCGTCGAACACCACGTCATAGTCGGTTTCGCCCAACTCGGTGCCGACCGCGAGCACGACGTCCGCTTCGCGGGCCAGCGCCCGCGTTGGCGGCAGCGATTGCGTCGAGCCGAGCAGCAGCGGGTGTCCCGGCGGCAGCAGTCCCTTGGCGTTGATCGTCAGCGCGATCGGCGCCTGCAGGCGCTCGGCGAGTTCCTGCAGTTCGGCCGCGGCGTGCAGCGCGCCACCGCCTGCGAGAATCAGCGGCCGTCGGGCCGAGGCGAGCAGGTCTGCCGCCGCAGCGAGGGCGGCCGGGCAGCCTGCCGGCTTCGCTGGCAGCACGGCTGGCATCAGGTTCATGCCGCGAGCGGGCGCGACGATCACGTCCAGCGGAATCTCGATGTGCACGGGTCGCGGCCGCGCGCCGCCGAAAACGGCAAATGCCCGGGCCAGCACCTGGGGCAGTTCCGCGGCATCGAGCAGCGTGTGCGAGAACGCGGTGAGCCCGGCGAACACGCCGCGCTGCGACGGCAGTTCGTGCAGGCGCCCGTCTCCGTTGCCGAGTTCGCGGCGTGCATTCACGCTCGAAATCACCAGCATCGGAATGGAGTCGGCATAGGCCTGCGCCATCGCGGTCGCGATGTTCGTCATGCCCGGCCCGGTGATGATGAAGCACACGCCCGGTTTTCCGGTCACGCGTGCATAGCCGTCCGCCATGAAGCCCGCACCCTGCTCATGGCGCGGCGTGACGTGGCGAAGGGACGAAGCGGCGAGACCCCGATAAAGCTCGACCGTATGCACGCCCGGGATGCCGAAAACGTACTGGACGCCGTATGCTTCGAGCAGGGTGACGAGCGCCTCTGCGCAGGTCAGGCCCGTTGTATGGGGCCATTGAATTGGCCGCGCGCCGGCTTCCTCGAAGCTGGCGGTAAATTCCGGATAGTTCATGGATGGTCGCGTTCCTGGTTGGTACCGCCCGATGCAGATGCCGGCCCGGCTGGCCTATGCACACGCATCTGCGTCGTTGTCCAAACCATTCTCGGCGGCCCCACGCGGCGCGGACAATCGATATGTTTTCATGAGGTGCATGAGCTTCTTGCATGACCTGAGGAAAACCCACATCCGCACGACGGCGTGCAAGGGTTTACGCCGACCCATGACTGGGGGACATGCGTCGCATGAAATTATTTCGATTGTTCGTATCCTGCTGCTGCGCAGAAAATGCATTCAGCGAATGCTTTTAAGCGTCTAACCGAATGAAACTGGAGCGAATTATGGACATGGAATATTTCCAGCCCCTGGGCGGCAATGCGATGCCGCGCTGCGGCGGGATCGCGACGATGATGCGGCTGCCCAACGTGCAGAATGCCGAGGGGCTCGATGCATGTTTCGTGGGCGTGCCGTTCGATCTGGGCACATCGAATCGCACCGGCGCGCGCTACGGGCCGCGCCAGATTCGCACCGAATCGGTGTTGCTGCGCCCGTACAACATGGCGACACGCGCCGCACCGTTCGATTCGCTGCGTGTCGCGGATATCGGCGATGTCGCGATCAATCCGTACAACCTCCCCGATTCGATCGCGCGGATCGAGACCGCCTACGACGCAATCCTGAGCCACGGCGCAACGCCGATCACGCTCGGCGGCGACCATACGATCACGCTGCCGATCCTGCGTGCCATTCATCGCAAGCACGGCAAGGTCGGCCTGATTCACGTCGACGCGCACGCGGACGTCAACGACACGATGATGGGCGAGAAGATCGCGCACGGCACGCCGTTTCGCCGCGCGGTCGAGGAAGGGCTGCTCGACTGCCAGCGTGTGGTGCAGATCGGTCTGCGCGGCACCGGCTACGCCGCCGAAGACTTCGACTGGTGCCGCGAACAGGGTTTTCGCGTGGTGCAAGCCGAGGAATGCTGGAACCGCTCGCTCGAACCGTTGATGGCAGAGGTGCGCGAGCGCGTTGGCGGAGGACCGGTGTACTTGAGTTTCGATATCGACGGGATCGACCCGGCTTACGCGCCCGGTACCGGCACGCCGGAGATCGCGGGATTGACGGTCCCGCAAGCCCTCGAAATCATTCGTGGCGCATGGGGGCTCGACCTCGTGGGCGCCGATGTGGTGGAAGTCGCGCCGCCGTACGATCCGTTCGGCACCACCGCCCTGCTTGCCGCCAATCTCGCATACGAAGCGCTGTGCGTGCTCCCGCGTGTGAAGCGCCGCGCGTGAATCGGGATATTGCCAGCTTTGGCGGCGACCCCGCTTTGCTCGAGCTGACGGATGCGCTACTCGATCAAAACGGGGTGCGTTACCGTGCGACGCGATCGGTTCGCGCCAGGTGATCCTCCAGCCTGCGCAGGCCCATTGTCAGCGCCAATGTCATCAGCCAGTATGCTGCCGCAATCGCCAGGTAAGGCTCCCAGTAGCGACCGTAGGCACCGGCCACAGTGCGTGCAGCATAGGCCATCTCACCGAGACCGATTGCCGAGATCAACGACGTGTCCTTGAGCAGCGAAATCACGTTGTTGCCCAGTGGCGGCAGCATGCGCCGGAAGGCCTGGGGAATCACAACGTAACGCATCATCTGTCCGTGCGTCATGCCGAGCGACTGGCCCGCCTGCCTCTGGCCGATCGCAATCGACTGGATGCCTGCGCGAAACACCTCGGAGATATAAGCGCTGGAGTTCAGCGTCAGCGCCGCCACGCCCGAGATCAGCGCCCCGTGATTCTGCTTCAAGGTTCGAGCCAGATCGCCGCTAATCAGGAGCCCGTGCACAGGATGGATGAACACCGGCATCACCGCGAAATGCATCAGCAAGATCTGCACGAACAGCGGCGTACCACGAAAGAAACTCACATAGGCCGTAGACGGCCAACGGAGCACATATTTGCACACCGTCCGCCATGGCTGATGCCTCGCGTCGGCAAGCCGCGCCAGTGCCAACAACAGGCCCAGGGCGCAGCCCATCAGCACGCAGGCCACCGTCGTGCCAACGGTGACCAGTGCCCCCTCCCAGAACAGTTGCCTGTACTCCACCAGGATGTCCGGGCGGAACCAGCCGAACCACATGACCGGATTGCTGTCTTCCATGCTCGCTTTCAATAAAAGGCTGAAGCGCGGGCGGGCCCGGCGCGCGCCGGGGCATCACGCCATTATTGCGGCTTGAAGTCCTGGTTGAACCACTTCTTGTAGATCACGTTGTAGCTGCCATCTGCGCGGATCGCAGCCAACCCGGCGTTAATCTTGTCCAGCAGGGCCTTGTCGCCCTTGCGGACGACGATTCCGTAGTATTCCTTGGGGAAATTCGCGTCTTCCACGGTCTTGAGGCCAGGATTCTGCGATACCCGGTACGCAATGACACCGTTGTCGCCAATTGCCGCATCTACTCCACCTGAAGCCAGTTCGGAAATGATGAGCGGCGTGCTCTCGAAACGGCGGATATTCGGGTTGGTCTTGCCCACCTCACGGCTCATGACATCGTCAGCCGTGGAACCGCTCACCACGGAGACCTTCTTGCCATCCAGGTCCTTCAGTGACTTCACCGAACTGCTCTTCGGCACCGCGATCAACTGGCGCGCATCGAAATACGGCGCCGAGAAGTCAAAACTCTGCTTACGCTTATCGTTGATCGTGACACCGGAGATGACCAGGTCCACGTCGCCATTGTTGAGCGACGCGAAGATGCTGGTGAACGGCGTGTTCACAATACGCAGTTTCATATGCTGCTGCCTGGCGATCGCATCGATGATGTCGATGTCAAAACCTACGATCTGCTTGTCCTTGTTTTCAAACGCGAACGGCGTATAGGTCGCGCTCGATGCCACAACCAGTTCGCGGTCTTCCGCGTGTGCGGCGACAGACCAGATAGCACAGGCGGCCATCGAGGCGGCAAGGGTGAGGAAGAATTTTTTCACAGCGTCGTCGCCCCGAGACAAGAAAAGTTGGAAAAGTATATAGCAATCCACTAAAAAGCCTACCAGCCAAAATTCGTCTACATACCGTGGTCGCGCGCCGCGACGCCGCCCGCACTTTGGCGACCATCCGGCGCATCTTTGCCGAGCGGGCTGCGCTGAACATGGCATACGTCGCCGACGTAGATCGACCGGCGCGTGTCATTAGCATTCGACAATCCATTCGTAGTGCCACGCAGATCTACGTTCCTATAATTGCCCGGCGTGCCAACCCAGCCTTTCACCCCGGAGCCATCCTCATGATTCGACGCACCCTGCCCATTCTCGCCGCCATCGCGCTCGTGCTCCCGTTTGCCAGCGGACCCGCGTTTTCCGCCGGCGCGCCGGCGCCGCTCAAGGTGGGCGTGGCCGGTGGCGTAGACGAGCAGATCTGGGAGGTCGTTACGCAGGTTGCGAAGAAGAACGGGCTGGATGTGGAGGCAATCGTTATCAGCGGCACCGCAAGCCCGAATGAGGCGCTGAACAACGGCGATCTGAACGCCAATTCCTTCCAGCACATTCCGTATCTGCGCGATCAGGTCAAGTCGCGCGGCTACAAGATCGTGGCGGTTGGCGACACGTATATTTCGCCCATCGGCTTCTACTCGAAGAAGTACAAGTCGCTCGAGGCGCTCCCTGCCGGCGCAACGGTCAGCATTCCTGCGGACCCGAGCAACCAGACCCGGGCCCTCGTGATCCTGCGCGATCACAAGCTCATCACGTTGCGCGACGGCTTCGATCCCTACACCGGCACCGCTTCGCTACAGGACGTGCGCTCCAACCCACGCAAGCTGAATTTTGTCGAGGCCGACCCGCTGGTCCAGGCGCGCTCGCTGCCCGACGTCGATGCCGCAGCCATCGTCAATAACGTGGCGTCCGAGGCGGGACTTTACGCCACGCGCGACGGCATCGCGGTCGAGCACAAGGAGCACAACCCCTACGTGAACATCATCGCGGTGCGCGAGCAGGATCGCAACGCGCCGTGGGTGCCGAAGCTCGTCAAGGCGTATCAGTCAGAGGAAGTCAGGCACTTTATCCAGACACACTTCAATGGCTCCGTGACTCCCGCATTCTGATACTTCGCATGCCTGCGCATGTTGCCATCTCGAGGTGAAAGGTTATGTCGCCAACCCTGGCTGACCGCTACGTGCAGGCCCTGCTGCAGACCCTCCTAATGGTGGGTGCGTCCATGCTGATCGCGATCGTCGCTGGCATGCTGCTCGCGATCGTGCTCACGGTGAGCGCACCGGGCGGGCTTTATCCGCGACCGCTACTGCACAAGACGCTCTCGACCGCCATTAACATGTTCCGCGCGATCCCCTTCATCATCCTGCTGGTCGCGCTGCTGCCCGTCACGCGCTTCATTGTCGGGACGACACTGGGCGCGTGGGCCGCCGTCGTGCCGTTGAGCGCGAACCTGATTCCGTTCTTTGCGCGCATCGTCCAGGTCAATCTCGGCGGCGTAGAGCCTGGGCTCATCGAGGCCGCGCGCGCGATGGGCTGCAAACGCTCCCAGATCGTCCACCACGTGCTGTTGCCCGAGGCGCTGCCCGGCATTCTCGGCGGCGTCACGGTAACCGCAATCGCGATGATCGACATGTCGGCAATGGCCGGCGCCGTCGGCGGCGGCGGCCTTGGCGACATGGCGATACGCTATGGCTACGAACGCTACGAAACCCGGGTGATGATCGTCGTGATCTTCATCCTGGTCGCGCTCGTATCGGTGATTCAGCTGATCGGCGAATATTTCGCTCGCCGGGTCGATCGCAAGCACTGACGACGCCCAGTCGCGCAGAATATCCTTGAGTTACCGGTGGTGATATTTCGAATCCACTTCGTTGATCGCCGCGACGTTGCCTGCGCTACGCCCGTTTTCGTCGAACGTATTGTCGAGAAAAGCGTCGGCAATGGCCTTGGCCACCTCCGGCCCGATTACGCGCGAACCCATTGTGATGATCTGCGCATTGTTCGAGAGCGCCGCGCGTTCCGCGGAGTAGGTGTCGTGGCACAGCGCGGCGCGAATGCCCGGCACCTTGTTCGCCGAAATACTGACACCGATGCCGGTGCCACATACGAGAATCGCGCGGTCATATGCGCCGCTGATCACGCCGGATGCCACGCGGTCCGAGAGATTGGCGTAAAACTCGTTCGGATTCGCTTCGTTGCTCGACACTTCGAAAACATCGTAACGATCTTTCAGATAGTCGGCCAGCACCCGGGCCAAACCGACTCCTGCGCTGTCGCCTCCAATGGCCACTTTCATGACGATCTCCTTGAGAATGAGGATTTGCAAGCCCGCATCGAGGTCAGAGCACCGCCCCGACGCGCTTCAATATGTCCAGATACCCGCTCACATTCCACGCCGAACGGCCGATGAAGAGCCCGTCGATATTCGGGCAGGCGGTGAGTTCGGCGCAGTTGTCCGGGTTGACCGAGCCGCCGTACAGGCACGGTATGCGGCGGCCGAGAATCGCCTGCGCGACCTGACTGATTTCCGCCTGTCGCGCGTCGGCGTAATCGGGGCTGGCGGGAACGCCGTGTTCGCCAATGGCCCACACCGGCTCGTACGCGAGGAGAATCGGCGCTGCGCGCTGTTCCGGGCTGAGTCTTGCCAGTGCGCCACGGACCTCGGCAGCCAGCACGTCTGCGGCCCGGCCGCTTTGCTTGTCGGCGAGCGTCTCGCCGATACAGACCAACGGCGTCAGCCCATGGCGCACGGCGGCCTCGACCTTGAGGCCAACAGTGTCGTCGGTCTCGCCGAAATGCTCGCGCCGTTCGGAATGGCCCAGTTCGACGAGCTCCATTCCGCAATCGACCAGCATCGGCGGCGCAATTTCACCGGTCCAGGCGCCGTGCTCGGCCCAGTGCATGTTTTGCGCGCCGACCTTGATGCCGGTCTCCGCAAGAATGGATTTGACTTCCCGAATCGCGGTGAAAGGCGGAATCACGAAGCACTGAATTCGCGGGTCGTCGGGGCTGGCAAGCATGCGCTCGGCAAAAGCGATCGCTTCCGCCAGCGTCTTGTTCATCTTCCAGCTCGTGCCGACCCAAAAGAGGGAATCAGTCATGGTTACCTTGTTGCGCATCTGCGCTCACGTTTAGCAGCGCATGTCGCGCCGGAACCAGCGGGAGTGGCTCGACCCGCCAGTCCGGCGCACTGATCAATACGTCAGTCAACTCACTTCGACAGCACGAACGGCGCGGTGTACTTCGACGCATTCGCTTTGGTGATGAGCACGCAGTCGAACAGCTGCTTCTCGCTCGATGCGCCCGTCTTGCCGGTTTTCAGGAACTGATCTGCCTCCTGCACCGCCTTGGCGGAAAACTCGGCGACCGGTTGCAGCACCGTGTACTGCAACTCGCCGGCCTTGACCGCATCGACCGCTGCGGGCGAACCGTCGAAGCCGCCGACCTTCACGCTCTTGAGCTTGCCGGCCTGCTTGAGCGCGGCGATCGCGCCGAGCGCCATTTCGTCGTTGCCGCTAATGACACCGATCACGTCCGGATGCGCCTGCATCAGGCTCTGCGTGGCGTTGAAACCTTGCGTGCGGTCCCAGTTGGCCACTTGCGAGCCCACCATCTTCAGATCCGGATACTGGCTCAGCACCGATTTGTAGCCGTTCGAGCGCGTCGCGGCGTTGTTGTCGGACGGCGCGCCGAGCAATTCGACGTAATTGCCCTTCGAGCCGACGTCCTTGATCCATTGCTGGGCGCCCAGAGCCGCGCCTTGAGCGTTGTTCGAAACCAGCTGCGCCTTGGCGAGGCCCGGCTGATTGATTTCCGCGTTGACGAGGAACACCGGAATCTTCGCGGCGATCGCCTTCTTCACGGCGCCAACGGAGCCGCTCGCGTTGGCCGGGTCGAGAATGATCGCGACCGACTTGTTGGTGATGGCGGTGTCGATCTGCTGACTCTCGGTATTCGTGTCGCCTTTCGATGCGGAAACGTTGGCGGTGTAGCCGAGCTTTTTGGCTTCGGCAGAGGCGATGTTGCCTTCGGCAAGCCAGTACGGGTTCGCAGGATCGTTGACGATGATGGTGATGAGGCCGGCGGCTTGAGCCTGTCCGGCGAACAAGGGTGCGGCCAGGGCGATGGCCGCAAGGATCGTGGTCTTTGTCTTCAAGGTCATGAGTTGTCTCCTCCAAGGTTGATGATGGTGTAAAGCTTCAATTCACTTCTCGCTTACCGGTCGTACGGCTCATGCCTTGCCGCCGCCTTGCGAAGAAGCCAGTTGTCCACCGGTCGACGCGGGACTCTTGACGCGGCGGCGATATTGAATGGCGTTCAGCAACACCGCGAGGACAATGACCGCACCGGTGAATACGGTTTGCCAGTAAGACGAGATGCCGATGATCACGAGACCGTCGGACAGAAAGCCGATCACGAATGCGCCGAGCAGCGTGCCGCGGATATTGCCGGTGCCGCCCATCAGCGACGCGCCTCCGATCACCACGGCCGCGATGGCTGTCAGTTCGTAGCTCGTGCCCGCCGTGGGACCGGCGGAGGTGAGCTGCGAGGAGAGAATCAGGCCGGCGATCGCCGCGCAGATGCCCGAGAGCATGTACACGCTGATCTGCACGTGTTTTACCGGCACGCCGGAGAGTTCCGCCGCGCGAGCATTGCCGCCCGAGGCATAGAGCCAGCGGCCGAATGCCGAGCGATTGAGCACGATGCTGCAGAGAACCGCGATCACCACCAGGATCAGCACGCCCACCGGCACGTTGAACAGCCGGTCGAAGCCAAGCCAGTCGAAGCCGGTATTGCCCAGATCGGCCTGTCCGCCCAGGTTGTTATAGGTGAGACCGTTGGTCATCAGCAGGGCGAAGCCGCGCACGACATACATGACGCCGAGCGTGGCGACGAACGCCGGCACGCGAAAACGCGCGATCAGAATCCCGTTGACGAGGCCGATGAAAGCGCCGAGCGCGCAGCACAGCACGACCACCACCCACACCGGCGGGTACAGCACGACGCCGAGCATGTTCAGCGTCACGCCCTGCATGAAGAATCCCGCGACGACACCGGAGAGTCCGAGCGTGGAGCCAACCGAGAGGTCGATCCCCCCGTTGATGATCACGAGCAGCATGCCGATCGCAAGGATCCCGTAAATGGCCACGTGTGAGGCCATTGTCAGGAAGTTTTCTAGTGCGAAATAATTGGGTGACAGAAAGGAAAAGATAATGACAATGGCGATCAGCGCGAAAAACGCACGTCCTTCGAGCAGGATCTTGCCAAAATCAAGCCCTTCTCCGCCGAAGCGACTGGATCTCGGTGTTTTGGCGGCATGGTTCATGTTGAATGTCTCCTGGCATTGCTACGATCAGACAACAACGGCTTCGCCCGAGGCGGCCATGATGTCGTCCTTGTTGGCATCCGGTCCGAATTCGGCCGATATCTTGCCGCGCCGCATGACGATGATGCGATGCGCGACGCTCAGGCACTCCCCGACTTCCGAAGTCGAATAGACGACGGCCAGACCTTGCTTCGCGTTCTCCGCGAGCAGGCGAAACACCTCCGCTTTCGCGCCGATGTCGATGCCGCGGCTGGGTTCGTCGAGCAGGATGACTTTCGGCCCGGTTGCCAGCATCTTGCCGATCACCACCTTTTGCTGATTGCCCCCGGAGAGCGAGCGGATCGATGCACCCGCTCCCGAGGTCTTGACGTGCACGTTGCGGATCGATTCGCTCACGAGTTCGCGCTCGGCGCCAGGCGACATCAAGAACCCCTTCACAAAGGAGCGGATGCTCGCGAGCGACAGGTTCGAGCCCACGCTCATGGTCGGTACGAGCCCATCGCGCTGCCGGTCCTCCGGCACCAGCACGAGGCCCTTCGCGATGCGCTCGCCAATGCTCAGCGACGCCATGTCCTCGTCTTCGAGCAGCACCTTGCCGCCCGTGACGGGAAGGTGCGTGCGGCCGGCCACCGCTTCGAGCAGTTCCGTGCGGCCCGCGCCCATCAAACCGTAGATGCAGACGATCTCGCCCGCGCGCACCTTGAGCGACAGATGATCGACCACCGAGGTGCCCGTGCCCGATTCGTCGGCAACGCTGATGTCGTCGATGTCGAGCGCGACGTCGCCGAACGCGTAACCCGTCGGCGGCGAGCCGAGATCGAAGTTCTCGCCGACCATGTTGCGCACGATCCAGCCGAGGTCGATGTCCTTCCTCTGCGCCGTGGCGGCGATCCTGCCGTCGCGCAGGACCACGGCGTAGTCCGTGACCTGCAACGCCTCTTCGAGATGATGCGAGATGTACACGATCGAAACGCCGCGGCTCGTCAAGTCGCGAATCACCTTGAAGAGCACCTCGACCTCGGAGGCGCTCAGCGCGGAAGTCGGCTCATCCATGATGAGGATGCGCGAATCGACCGAGAGCGCACGTGCGATCTCGACCACCTGCTGCTGGCCCAGGCGCAGGTCGTGGACCAGCGTCATCGGGTCGATCTCTTCTTCGAGGTCGACCATCAGTGCCTGCGTCTGGCGCGCCTCCTCGGCGAAGTCCACGCCGGTCGGCGTGCGCAGCTCCCGGCCCATGAAGATGTTGTCGCGCACGCTCAGATTGGGCGCGAGGCTCAACTCCTGGTGAATGATCGAGATGCCGTGATCGCGCGCATCGCTCGACGAGGCGAAGGCGACCCGTTCGCCGTCGAGTTCAATCTCACCCGACGTGGGCTTTTCCACGCCGGAAAGAATCTTCATCAAGGTCGACTTGCCTGCGCCGTTCTCGCCAAACAGCGTCGTGACCTTGCCGCGATGGATCTCGAAGTTCACGCCCTTCAGGGCATGCACGCCGCCGTATGACTTGACGATGTTGCGCGCGGACAGGAGGACGCCGTCCTTCGTTGCGGCCGGTGTCGTGATTGGGGTCGCGGTGCTCATTTGACGTCCAGCTTCGCAGGAGTGACGAGCCAGCCGTTCGGATTGATCAGCTGGAACACGCCGACGACCGAGACGCTCTTGCCGGTCAGTCTGGTCGTATCGATTTTCGACAGGACCGCTTTCTTCATTTCAGAATTGATCGCGTAGCCGGCGTTCTGATAGTCGATCTGGTTGGTGAACTGCCCGAAGCTGATGTTGCCGGTGGCGTCGCGCAGATCCGTGCCGTTGATCGCCGGCCCCGTTTGCACGCGCACGACAAGCGAATCAGGCAGACCGGGCACCTTCACTTCGTACACGCCCGCGTCTTCCTTGCCCGCCACGCCGGTGAACTTCACCGCCATCTCGGGACCCACGCCGCCGCCAGCCACACCGTATTGCTTGCCCGCCGCGTCCTGATCCTTGGCGATGGCAGCGGCCAGCGTGGCGGCATCGACCGCACACTTTTCGATGGCTGCCTGAGTTTTCGGGAATTGCTTCGTGCCGTAGGCAGCCGGTTCGAATTCTTTGGTCTGCGAGTCCGCGTCGGAGCCGATCTTCACGACCCTCGTGCTCATCGCCATCGCAACCAGCAACATCACCAGCAACACCACTTCGATCACGAGGCGAGTCTTGTGCCCGGAATGCCCCTTCTTCGATGGAGCAATGGTGCTCATTGGCTCACCCCCCTTGCGTCGCTACGACGGCTTTGCCGGTCGTCTGCCCGTTCAATCCGTGCCATGTCTCCTCCAGTTTTCTACGATCACATTGACCACCATCGCGGCCGACGCCGCACCCGGATCCATGTGTCCGATGCTGCGTTCACCGAGACGCGACGACCGACCCCTGGTCGCGACCATCGCGATCGTGGACTCGGCGCCCGCCGTTGCCGCCTCGCCCGCGCGCGTCATGATCTCGCGCACCGGCAAGCCTTCCTCCATGCCGTGTTCGATCGCCGCCGCAGCGGGCGCCCAGGCATCCACCATGGTCTTTTCGCCGACTTCGGCCCGTCCGCGCGAGCGGATGCCTTCGGCCATCGCGACGATCAGGCCCGGCGCCTCGTTCAGCGGGAGTTCCTGGCGTGCACCGGCAACCTTGGCCGCGCGCATGAATGCAGTGGCATAAAGCGGTCCCGACGAAGCGCCAACCGCGTTCAGGAAGCCCTTGGCCGCCGCATTCAACTGATCCGCGAGGGTCGCTTCCGCCGGCAGCGTCTCGATCGCTTTCGAGGCGGCAGTCAAGCCCTGCTCCATCGCGATACCGTGATCCGCGTCGCCGATCGCGCCATCGAGCCGGCAAAGCTCGTCGCGCGCCTTCGCGATGGCGCCCGCGAGCTCGCGGAACAGGCGTGCCATATCGGCGGTCGTCAGCGCGGGCATCATGCGGCCCTCTGCTGAAACATCGCGCATTCGCACGGGTGATCGATGAGGCGCTGAAGTTCGTCGTCCAGGTGCATCACAGTGATCGACGCGCCCGCCATTTCGAGCGACGTGCAAAGCGGCCCGACCAGCGTGCGATGCACCACGAGCCCCGCTTCCCGCAGGCGCTGCGCAACGCGGCGGTTGAGGATGTACAGCTCCATGAGCGGCGTGGAGCCGAGCGAATTCACGAGTACGGCAACGCGATCGCCTTTGGCGGCGCCCATCTCGGCGAGGATCGCATCCATGATTTCGTCGATGATGGCGTCGGCCGTGCGCAGCGTCTCGCGGCGCATGCCTGGCTCGCCGTGAATGCCCATGCCGATTTCCATTTCACCGGGCGCGATCTCGAAGTTCGGACGTCGAGTTTGCGGCAGCGAGCACGGCGCGAGCGCCACCCCCAGCGTGTAGGTGCGCGCGTTGGCATGACGCGCCACACGCTCCACCTCGTCGAGCGGCATCATCAGATCGGCGGCGGCGCCCGCCGCCTTGAAGATGAACACGTTGCCCGCCACGCCGCGCCGCGTTGCGCGCTTCTCGCGTGGCGCCGAGGCGATGTCGTCGGTCGTCAGTACCGTGCGCGCCTCGACGCCCTCGAGTTCGAGCATCTCGGTGGCCATGTCGAAGTTCATCACGTCGCCGGCATAGTTGCCGTACATGAACAGCACGCCCGCGCCGCCATGCGCGGCGAGTGCGGCATCCACGGCCGGTTGCGGCGGCGGCGACGCGAAGACGTTGCCGATCACCGCCGCGTCGGCCAGCCCCTTGCCGACGAAGCCCAGAAACGTCGGCTCATGGCCCGACCCGCCGCCAATCACGAGCGCCACCTTGCCGGCACGCGGCCCGTTGCGCGCGACGATCGCGCGCGGCGCGCTGTCGTTGCGCGTGAGCAGATCGCCGTGGGCGGCCATGATGCCTTCCAGCATCTCGTCGACGGCGGCGTCGCCGTCGTTGATCAGTTTCTGTGTCCTCGTGCCGTGCATCGTCGGATCTCCTCAGATATTCAGATCGGCAACGCCGGAATCGAAATGCGGCGCCCAGAACGCCACGGATTCGGCGATCTGCTCGACGACTTGCCGGTCGGTCGGCTCGCGCTCCTTGAACGACAGTTCGAGGCAAATCTCGTTGTCGCGTCCGCCGCCTTCGTGCAGCGCCTTGATCAGCGGCTCGGGCTGAATGCGGCCACGCGCGTTGAACTCGGCGGTGAAAGGACGATGACCGCCCTTGTCTATCTGCGACTGCTTGATGTGAATGATCGGCGACACCCGCGGCACGGCGCGCGCCCACGCATACGGGTCGAAGTCGTCGGGATTGGGGCTGGTGACGTCGCCGTGGTCGATATCGGCCATCATCCACATGGGGATCGCCATGTTCGCGGCACTCAGCTTGTCCTGCAGCGCCATGCACGCGGCAATGGTCTCGCCGAACTCGCGGCCGATCGACATGGGTTCCCAGAACACGTATTTCAGCCCCGCCGCCTTCGCATGCCCGGCGACTTCGGCCCAGCAATCGATCGCGGTCTGGATCAGCGCATCGCGGCGCCCCCGGTCGTCGAAGTCCTTGTAGGTGAAGATGGCAAACTGCGTGCCAATGGAATCGCCGCCCAGGTCGGCGGTGATATCCGCGAAGGTCTTGAACCAGTCGACGTAGTAGCGGCGCACCTCGGCGTCCGGATGACCGAAGTGGTTCAGCCGCCCGTAAGGCCCCGTCATGCCGGACGTGATGCGCACGCCGGTGCGCGTCATCGCCGCGCGCATCTCGCGCGTCAGCCTGCGCGTCGTTGCTGCCGGCCACGACGGGTTGATGAACTCGTGTGTCAACTGCACGTCACGGATCTTCATATCGTGCGCGATGGCATCGATCAGGTCGCCCGGCTCGGCAAAGCGGTTCACCAGCGGATTCGTGTTGAGTGCAAGCGTGAATGCCATGTTCGTCTCGTGTCGTATGGGTTGCCTCGGAGTTGCGGCCCGCCCCGCTTACGCGGATTTCCTGACGAGGCCGTCGAGCCAGACGCCGAAGGCGGCTTTTTGCGCAGCGCTCATGTGCAAACCGTGTTTGGTGCGCCGCGAGAGCATGTCGTCGGCCGACTCAGCCCATTCGTTAGCCATCAAATAACGCGCCTCCGCCTCATAGAAGGTCGGCCCGAACTGCTGGCCCAGACCGGCGAGCGAGGTCGCGCCGTTGATCACCTGATGCGTGAGCGTGCCGTGGGTCTGCGTGTAGTAGCGCAACAGGTTGCGAGGCAGCCATACGTACTGCACCTGCAGCTTCGCCATGAAACGCGGCACGTCGGCGCCTTCGATGTCGCCACCCGGCAGCGTCGCGGATGCGGTCCAGTCCGCACCCATCTTCGGGAAGGTCGGCTGCAGCTTTTGCAGCGCGTGCTCGGCCAGCTTGCGGAAGGTGGTGATCTTGCCGCCGAAGACATTCAATAACGGCGCGCCGCCGGTGACGTCCAGATCGAACACGTAGTCGCGCGTGACCGCCGACGGATTGCCCTTGCCGTCGTCGTAGAGCGGGCGCACGCCCGAGAACGTCGACACGATGTCCTGCTTGCGCAATGGATGCTTGAAATAGCGGTTCACCGCAGAGAGCAAATAGTCGATCTCGTCGTTCGTGATCGCGACCGTTTCCGGGGCGCCGTCCCAGGCGACGTCGGTCGTGCCGATGAGCGCCTTGTCGCCTTCGTACGCGTTGATGAAGATCACGCGCTTGTCGTGGTTCTGCACGAGGTAGGAATGCGGACCTTCCCAGAACTTCGGCGTGACGAGATGGCTGCCCTTGACGAGCCGCACCTTGCGCGTCGACTGCGCGCCCGCGCGCCCAATCACTTCGGACACCCAGGGTCCGGCCGCGTTGACCAGCGCCCGCGCCCTCACCACCCGCGTCGCGCCGTTGCGCGCGTCGCGCAGTTCCACGCGCCACGCCCCGCCTTCGCGCCGCGCCGAAACAAACGCGGTGCGCGTGAGCACTTCGGCGCCGCGCCGGGCGGCGTCCACGGCATTGAGCACCACGAGGCGCGCATCGTCGACCCAGCAGTCGGAGTACTCGAAGCCTTTGTGGTACTCGTCCTTGATCGGCGCCCCTTCGGGATTGCGCCGCAGATCGAGCGAGCGCGTGCCCGGCAGCTTCTTGCGTCCGCCAAGATGGTCGTACAGGAAGAGGCCCGTGCGCACGAGCCAGGCGGGACGATCGCCGGGACTGTGCGGCAGCACGAAACGCAGCGGCCAGATGATGTGCGGCGCGGCGTTGAGCAGCACTTCGCGCTCGATCAGCGCCTCGCGCACGAGCCGGAATTCGTAGTACTCCAGATAACGCAACCCGCCATGCACCAGCTTGCCGGAACGCGACGACGTGCCCTGCGCCAGATCGTCCTTCTCGCACAGCATTACCGACAGCCCGCGGCCCGCGGCATCGCGTGCGATACCCGCGCCGTTGATGCCGCCGCCGATGACACACAGGTCCACCATGTCCTTCTCGCTCATCTCACGTTCCATGTTCGACGTTAGTTGAGGCTTGCGGAAACTGCCTCCGGCCGATGCCGCGATTTCAGCAATCGGGCCGTTTCCGCCCACGTCGGCACCAGCGCTTCGCGTGCCTTGCGATACGCGGGAAAAAGTTGCGCATACAACTGCGTCAGTTCCACATCGGGCGACTCGGGCTGTCCAAGCAGCGGCGTCACCCATTCGGCGATGCACGCATTCATGTTCGGGTACACGCCGAGCGCGACCGCCGCCATCATGGCCGCACCGGCCGCGCCCGCTTCCTCGCGGGTGGAGATCCGCGTGGGCGCGCCGACCACGGCGCCGAGCACGCCGCGCAACGCGCGCGAACGCGTCGCACCGCCGGTCAGGCGCAGTTCGTCCGGCATCGGAATGCCCATCGACGTGTAGCAGTCGCGTGCGGCCATCCCGAGCCCTTCGACCACGGCGCGGACCAGATCCGGATACCGGCTTTCGCTCGTCAGTCCAATGAAGTCCGCGCGCGCGTTGGGCTCGACAAACGGCCCGCGTTCGCCCGCATCCGAGATATACGGGTGATACAGCAGCGAGCCCGGCCGCCCCTCCTGCAGCCAGCCGTCGACGCATTTGATCCGGTCGCTGCGCGAAAGACTCGTGCCGAACTGCGTGAGCAGATCGCACGCGAGATTGAGCACCCAGTCGACGTTCAGCGTGGCCGCCATGTTCGACTGCACCTGCGCCGACATGCCCGGCAACGGCAGCGCGATGACATAGCCCGTGCCTTCCGCGTTCAGATGCACGTTGTCGTTGCGCATGGCGCGCATGTGCATGCCCGTCGAGCCGACGATCGAGCAGCTTGCGCCCGCCGCGCCTTCCGTGTGTATGCCCGCGCCCAGCGCCGTCAGCACGATATCGACGAAGCCGAGACACACGGGCGTACCGGCCAGCAGACCTGTCTCTGCCGCTGCCTGCGCAGAGAGCGGATGCGTGCGTTCGGTCCCGTCGATGATCTCGGGCAGCAGGCCGCGCCGCGCGCTCAGGCCGAGTGCGTCGATGACCGTGTCGTCGTAGCGACGCGTGCGGAAGTTGCCGTAGGTGAAGCTGGCCTCCGACGGATCGGTCGCGCGCACGCCGGTCAAATTGAGATACAGCCAGTCCTTGCAATGCAGCGCGACTTCGGCGCGCGCCAGCACGTCAGGCATCGTCGCGGCCATATGGGCGATCTGCGCGCCCTGGCTGCATGCGGCGAGCCCGGTGCCGGTCGCCTCGAAGCGCGCGCGACTCGCGGGACCCTCCTGCAAGGCGCGCACCGTGTTCGCGGCGCGCGCGTCGAGCCACAGCCAGGCGTCGCTTGCGGGCTGGTTGCCCGCACCGACGAGCCACGTGCCGTCGCCCTGGCCCGTGACCGCCAGCGCCTGCGTACGTTGCGCGAGGCCCTCGACCTGCGCGCCGAGATCGCGCAAGGCTTGCGCGCAATCGGCCCAGGTTTGCGCCAGCGACTGGGTCGCCGCGCCATCGGCGCTGGTCGTGTAGCGGTTGGGCAGCGAGGCCACGGCAATCTGCCGTCCCGACAAATCGAAGGCCACGGCCTTGATGACCGAGGTGCCCGCGTCGATGCCGACGATGAGATTTCGCGCTGCGTTGCCCCCGACGTTACCCATCATGTTGCTCATCACGGAGCTTCCGTAGCTTCAGGGTCCCCACCCAGCGCCAGCGCCGTGGCCTCGTCGGTGATCAAGCCGCTGAGGAGGCCGCTTTTCAGGACGGCGCGGATAGCGGCGATCTTCGACACGCCTCCGGCAATGGCCACGATGCGCCGGCTCGTCAGATCGGCCAACGGGGGCGCCACCGTGCGCGCCGCCAGCGACGTTTCGACGGATTCGCCGGCGTCGCTGAAAAAATGCCCGAGCAGTTCACCCTTGCCGCCCTTGCTGCGCACTTCTTCGATTTCCGCCGGCTCGATCATCTGCGACGCGACAAGCTGTGCATCCGCGTCCACCGCTCCGATGCCGACGACCATCAAATCCGCATGCGCCGCGAGATCGAACACTTCGCGCACGCCGCGCTGCGAGAGCAGCACCTCGCGATCCTCCGCGGTATTGGCGAAAAACGGCAGCGGCAGCACGTACGACACCGCGCCCGTCTGATCGGCGAGCTTGTGGATGACGTCATACGGATTCGCGGTGTACTTGCGCGTCACGCCGCCGAGCAGCGAGACGAAGCGCACCGTGCCCGCGTCCATGCGCGGAATGTTCGCCACCACGGCGGCAAGCGTGCGCCCGTGGCCGATGCCGATGACGCCGTCCTGGCGCGCCGCGATCTCGCGTTGCAGGAAATACGCCCCAGCGACGCCCAGCGCACGCAACGGCAAGTCGCCTTCGTGCAGATCCGGCACCACTTCGCAATAGCTCAGGCCGTAGCGCTGGGCCAGTTCGGCTTCGAGCACGACGCACTCGGCGACATCGCCGTCGATCGTGAACTTGATCGCGCCGCTCTGATTGGCGCGCGTGATCAGCCGATGCGCCTTGACGCTGCTCACGCCGAGTCGGGACGCGACATCGGCCTGGGTCTGCCCGGCTGCGTAGTGCAGCCAGGCCGCGCGTATCGCAAGGCTGTCCTCGGCGTCACGCTTTCCGGCGATTTTTGTCATGTTGTCTCCATGCACCCACGAAAAGTGATATTTTTTTCGTGTATTGAAATTTATTTCAGTGACCTCAAGGTAAGCATTCCTTTCCCCGGCTGCCATCCGCGATAACCCTGGGTGGTCTTCGCCTGTTCGAGGGGCCGAAAGGAAGCTGTTGCAACGCATCAAAAAACAGCATGGAGACACGATGGAGCGCTATTTACTCGGCGTCGACAGCGGTTCGACCGCCACCAAGGCCGTCGTCTTTGACACATCGGGACGCACCGTCGCGGTGGGAAGCCGGCGGGTCGAGCAGCGCCAACCGCGCGCGCGACACGTCGAACGGGACATGCAAGAGGTTTGGGCAGCGGCCTGCGGCGCCATCCGCGATGCGTTGCACGAGATTCCGCCGGACTCGATTGCGGCGGTGGGCGTGACCGGGCACGGCGACGGGCTCTATCTCGTCGACAGCGCCGGCGCGCCGCTCGGACCGGGCGTTCTGTCACTCGACAGTCGCGCATTCGAGGTAACCGAGCGCTGGCGTGAGGCAGGCGTGCTCGAAAAAGCGCTGACGCTGACGGGACAGCAGCCCTATCTCTACGCTGCCGTTAGCTTGCTCAAGTGGATCCAGCTCAACGAGCCAGAGCGCTTTGCGAAGATCGCCCACGTGCTCTTTTGCAAGGACTGGCTTCGTCTATGCCTGACCGGCGTGCCGGCCACCGATCCGACCGAAGCGAGTTCTTCCTTCACCAATGTCGATACGCAGACTTACAGCGACGAGGTCCTGTCGCTCTACGGCCTGACGTCGATCGGTCATGCGCTGCCGGAGATCATCGCTTCGGCGCAGGCCGCCGGCCGGATCACCGCGCAGGCCGCCGCGCAGACCGGACTGAAGGAAGGCACGCCGGTTGCCTGCGGGATGCACGATGTCACGTCGAGCGCGCTCGGCATGGGCAACATCGAGCCGGGTGTTGTTTCGATTACGGCGGGCACGTTCAGCATCAACGAAATCCTGTCCGATCGACCGCAACGGGATCCGCGCTGGTCGTGCCGCAACGGCACGCGTTCCGGCCAGTGGATGAACATGTCCATCTCCCCTGCTTCATCGAGCAACGTCGACTGGGCGTTGCGCGAACTCTTTCAGCACGAAACACAGGAAGCCGCGCGGCGCGGCGGCTCGTTGTTCGACCTGATCGGCGACGAAGTGCAAGCGGCCTTCACGGAGCCGAGTTCGGTCATGTTTCATCCCTTCCTGTTCGGCTCGCCCTTCGAGCAACCAGCGAGTGCGTCGTTCTTCGGCATACGCTCGTGGCATCGTCGCGCGCATCTGGCGCGTGCCGTGCTCGAAGGCATGGTGTTCAATCACCGTTGGCATGTCGAAGCGCTGACGAGCGCTTTTCCTGCGCGTCGAGCCGGGCTGACTGGCGGAGGCTCGTCGAGCCCCCTGCTTGCGCAGCTATTCGCCGATGTCCTCGGCGTCGCGATCGATATTCCCGAAAGTCCCGAGGCCAGCGCGCTTGGCGCCGCGCTCTGCGCCGGTGTCAGCGTAGGCGTTTTCGGCTCGCTTTCCGAGGCGACCGCGCGCGCGTGCCGGGTCGCGCACACGTACGTTCCGGACACCGAGCGACATGGCCAACTCGACGCGGCGTATGCGCTCTGGTCGCGGCTCACGGCAGCCATCCAGCCTTTGTGGCCCGCGCTCGACCATGCGGCCGTCGCGCACTGAAGGGGGAACACAACGATGACACAACGAAACCGCGAACGCTTTCTCGAGCGCGTGAGGCAGCAGCCAAAGGTCAGCGTGTTGATTATCGGCGGCGGCATCAACGGCGCAGGCCTCTTTCGCGACCTCTCATTGCAGGGCGTCGACTGCCTGCTGATCGACAAGACGGATTTCGCCTCCGGCGCGAGCAGCGCGCCGTCGCGCCTCATCCATGGCGGCGTGAAGTACCTCGAAACCGGCGAGTTTCGCCTCGTGACCGAATCCACGCTGGAGCGCAACCTGCTGCTGAAAAACGCGCCGCATTATGTGCAGCCGCTCGAAACCGTCTTGCCGATTCACTCGTACTTCGGCGGCATGATCGCGTCCGCGTGCCGTTTCTTCGGCATGAAGGCAAAGCTGGCCGATCGCGGCGCGATCATTTCGAAGATCGGTCTGGCAATGTATGACTTTCTCGGCCGGCATGACCGCACGATGCCGCGGCATCGTTTCGCGCTCAGAAAGCAGTCGCTGCAGAGCTTGCCGCTGCTCGATCCCGCGATCAAGGCGACTGCCACGTACTACGACGCCAAAGTGACTCAAGCCGAACGGCTGAACTTCGAACTCATCGCCGACGGTCTCGCTGCCTGCGAGCACTGCGCCGCAGCCAATTACGTGGGTGTCGATCACGTGGAGAACGGCATCGTATGGCTGCGTGATCTCGTGACGCAAGAACGCATTGCTGTCGAGCCCGCTATCGTCGTCAATGCGGGCGGCGCGTGGATCGACAACGTCAATGCTGCGCTCGGGATCGAGCGGAAATATATCGGCGGAACAAAAGGGTCGCATTTGATCGTCGACCATCCCGAACTGCATGCGCAACTGTGCGGCCGCATGGTGTACTACGGGTCGAAGGACGGTCGCATCTCGCTCATTTATCCGTTCATGGACAAACTGCTCATCGGATCGACCGATATCCGGGTCGGCGATCCGGACGGCGTGCGCTGCGAGGACGACGAGGTCGCCTACATGCTCGGCGTATTGCGCGAAGTCTTTCCGGGCGTGCATCTCACGCAATCGGATATCGCCTTCCGGTATAGCGGCGTGCGGCCACTCCCTTATTCCGACGCCGCGAATCCGGGCGATGTGAGCCGCGATCATGTGGTGCACGTCGATCACCTGCCGGGTACGCAGATCCCGGTGCTGTCGCTGGTAGGCGGCAAGTGGACGACCTTCCGCGGATTCGCGGAATCCGTCGCCGACGATACGCTCGGACGCCTCGGACGCTCACGCAGGATCAGCACGCGCCACGAGCCGATCGGCGGCGGCCGTGATTATCCGCACGAGGCAGGCAAACCGGCCGCGTGGATCGGCGCACTCGCACAACGCCACAATCTTCCGGCCGCGCGGGCCGAGACGCTTTTCGCCCGGTATGGCACGACGGCGGCGGTGGTCGCCGCGTCCTGCGCGAAGGCGCAGGACGCACGCGCGGATCATTCGCTCACGGGCGAGTCGGGCTACACGGCGCACGAGATCCGATACCTGTGCGAACACGACATGGTGACGCATCTCGCCGATCTGGTTTTCCGCCGCACGACCGTTGCGATCTCAGGGCATCTGACGAACGCGTTGTTGCTGGAAGTCTCCGGCATTGCAGCACAGGCGCTGGGATGGGATACGGTACGCACGCTGCAGGAAATTGATGCGACGCGTGAAACTGCGCGTGAGCGTCATGGTGTTGTGCTTTCTTGCGGCGAGTTGGCGCGACAGCCAGGCGCTTAACCGACTGACACGTAGTTGGACGTCAAGCTGATCACTTATCCGCCATCCCTCCCCTCGGCAGCCACGCGTAGACGCTCTGCTCTCTCTTCCGAGATCTTGAGGATGCAATCGATCAAATACTCTGCAGGTTTCGTAAGCTGCGCATCGGGTGGCGAAAGGAGAAAGAGTTGCGACGGAGGGAGCGGAAGCTCAATCGACAATTTGACGAAAGACCGCCCCACGACCGTCTCGCTAAGCGCGAGAAGATTGAGCGCCAGCACGGCATCCGACATCAGCGCAAGCGCATAAAAGAGTGAGTAGGAAGTACAGAGCGTGATCCGCTCTGGCGGCGCCAGGCCCGCATTCCGGAACGTAGCGCGGACGAACTCTGGGTAGCTGTCGGTGACATCGGTGTGAATCCATTCGGCTTCCCGAAGATCAGCCAGATCTTTTGCACCCGAGAATTTTCCATTCGCACGCGTAACCAGCACGGAATCGAACGCGAATAGCGCTTTGACCAATCCCGGCGCTTCCCCGCGATTCACGGGAAAGGCCGCCAATGCGATATCGATGGTCCGGTTGCCTAGCCGCTCGGTCAGCTGGTTGAACTCGAGTTCGCGAAACTCGACGCTCACGCGGGGCCAGCGCCGGCGGAATTCGACGAACGCCTCCACCAGTCCGGCCATACCCGCAAGCGGCGTCACACCGACAACCAGTCTCCCCTCGCGTTGCCCTCTCAAATGTCCGAGATCTTCTTCGGCGCGCTCGAGCTCACGGACGATGTTGCGCGCCCGTTGCAGCAACGTCATGCCTTCCGCGGTCGGCGCCACGCCCCAGGGGTGCCGTTCGAGTAGCTGAACGCCGCATTCGTTCTCCAGTTCACGAATTGCCCGGGTGACCGCCGGCTGCGTCAGGTGCAGCCGCCGCGATGCGCCGTGGATGCTGCCCGTTTCGGCGGTTTCAATCAGGGCACGCAGTTGTTGAATTTTCATAATGCGGAATGCCGTGCAGTTTTGGTATTCAGATGCAAGTTTTTGATTTTTTATTTTGACCGATCGTTCGTAGTCTAGCCCCTGATCCAGTTTCTGAGAAACGCCAGCAGGAGGCAAAACCGATGACCCAAGCGACAACGATTCCCGAAACGCAGCAATACGCCGAACTGCTGGAAACTTTGCGCCGTCACGAAGCACAGTTCATCCAGATCCGCCACGACATTCACGCCCATCCCGAGCTGGGCTTCGCGGAGAAGCGCACTTCCGCCCTCGTTGCCGAACAGCTTGCGCAATGGGGCTACGAGGTGACAACGGGCATTGGCGGCACGGGTGTGGTCGGGACGATCAGGCGCGGCGACGCGAAACGCGCCATCGGCCTGCGTGCCGACATGGACGCCCTGCCGATCCAGGAAGCGACGGGCCTGCCCTACGCCAGCACCGTTGCCCAAACGATGCACGCGTGCGGCCACGACGGGCACACCGCGGTCCTGCTGGCCGCCGCGCATCACCTCGCCACGCGAGGGCAATTCGACGGCATCCTCAACGTCATTTTTCAGCCCGCCGAGGAGGGCCTGGGCGGCGCTTCGCGCATGATCGCCGATGGCCTCTTTCAACGCTTTCCCTGTGATCAGGTGTTCGCCCTGCACAACGCGCCCGGCCTGCCGGTCGGCCATTTCGCGGTGCGTCACGGCTGCATGCTGGCGTCGTCCGACACCGCGACGATCAACGTCACGGGTCGCGGCGGGCATGGTGCGATGCCCCATCTCGCGAGCGACCCGGTCGTTGCGGCGGCAAGTATCGTCATGGCGCTTCAATCGATCGTCTCGCGCAATGTCGAACCGACACGCGCTGCCGTGGTCACGGTCGGTTCCATTCACGCAGGCAAGGCGGCCAACGTGATTCCCGCGACGGCCACGCTGGAGCTTTCGGTGCGCGCGCTCGACAGCGAAACGCGTGATTTGCTCGAGGCGCGCATCCGCAGCATCGCCGAGCTGCAGGCTCAGTCTTACGGCGCCACGGCAACAGTCGACTACCACGCCATCTCGCGCCCCCTCATGAACGACCGCGCGGCAACCGATCACGCGATCGCGACCATTGAGGCGCTCGTGGGCAAGGAGGCGCTGACGATGATGCCCGACGCCCTCATGGGCAGCGAGGACTTCTCCTGGATGACCGAGGCACTGCCGGGCTGCTACGTGCTGCTCGGCAACGGCGTGGGCCAGACGGGCGGCTGTCTCGTTCACAACCCGGGCTACGACTTCAACGACGCCGCGCTCAGCTGGGGCGCGGCCTGGTTTGTCGCGCTGACCGAACGCTACTTGCGCACCGAATAACCCCAGGCACGTCAGGCGATGGACCGCTGTCACTTCTCGTCCACGGGAGTCGCCGCCTTTCCTTTGCAGTTTCTGACCCACCACAAGAGCCTATAAATGTCAGTACGCAGCCTTCGGCAACATTTCACCACCGATAGCAAACGGACCAACGAACAACGGAAGCGCTTTTCACGAGGCGCGCTGCGTGTCGGCTACGCGGCAACGCTCTGCGCCCTGAGCCAGGTCGCCTCGGCACAGGCATCGAATCTGTTCTTCAGCGACTACTTCCAGGGCGTGCCGTATGCGACGACCGATGCCTATACGCCAGGCCTCAGGCTCTATGGCGTCGTAGACCAGGCAATCGGCTTCACCAAGGGCGCGCAGACCGCCTTCGTGCAACAAAGCGGCGGCGAATGGACTTCGAAGTTCGGCATGTACGGCGTCGAGGATCTCGGCGGAGGCTACCGCGTACGCTTCGCGCTTGAAAACGGTTTCGACGCCTCCAACGGCCAACTCGGCACCGCGGGCACGATGTTCAACCGCGAAGCATGGATCGCGCTCGGCTCCGCGAGGACCGGCGAAGTGAAGCTGGGCTTGCAGGACGCCGTCGGCGTGCCGCTCTTCGTCGACGTGTTCGGCGAGGTGCTGTCGATCTCCACGGTCGCCTATCTGGCCGGATGGACCTATGACCTCGGCCCCGGCGCCAGCTATCAGCCGCTGCACATCTCCAACGCGATCAGTTACTCGTCGCCGTGGTACGGGCCGTTCAATGCGCAGGTGCTCGTGCAGACGCACACCCAGGATTCGACTGCGCCGACCCTGACCAACCGGTCTGTCGCGGTCAACTTCTTCAACGGCCATCTGTTCGGCACGATCAGCTATTTCGGCAACTACGCGGTCAACGGGCTCAATCCCTCGCAATACGTGCGCACCGACAATATCGCTGGCGGCGTGCTCTACGACAGCGGCCACTATGTCCTCTCCGCGGGCTACAGCTTCCTCGCCCCACGGCTCGACGGCGACCGGGTTTCATCGACTTATACGCTTGGCGCGATCTACCGCTACCAGAAGCGCAATGACTTTCGCGCAGAAGTGGTGTATCGCACCGTCGGCGGCTGGGTCGATCACTCGTACGGCGTGACGCTGGGATACGACTACAACCTGTCCAAACGGACGGCCCTCTACGTGCGCGGCTCGGTCATCCATAACATCGGCACTGCGCCCACCTATAGCCACTATCCCTACCCCTACACGCAACAGCCCACGCTCGACAACATCAACAATGCCTACGCGGGTCAAAACGGTACGGAGTTCTACAAGACGCCGCACGTCGTGCTGGTCGGCATGTATCACAAGTTCTGAGTGGCTCGCGCTACGCACGTCCATCGACTGAGGAGAAACACCATGACGATTCGCCAATTCACACGGTTCGCTACCCTTCTGCTCTTCGCCTTTTGCGCAAATGTGTGGGCGCAGGGCGCAAGCGACACGGCCGCAACATCTGTCGCAACGGGTGCGTCCGTTGCGGGCGCAACGGAGCCGACAGACAAACAGCTGGCCGCCGACGTGCGCCACGCACTGCACGCTGCGCGCAAGCAAGGCCTGAAGTCGACGTACATTCGCGTGCGCGCCCACAACGGTGCGGTCACGCTGACCGGCGTCGTCGCCAGCGACGACCAGATCGCACTGGCCACGTCTGTCGCACGCGGCGTGAATGGCGTGCGTTCGGTGACGAGCAAGATCGAGATCCGCGCCAACACGGGCCTGAACGGCAACCAGTAAGCGTCGCGGCGCGCGTTGTCATGCACGTGACGCGCGCCCTCGCCCCCTTTCATCGCAGCCTCAATATGAACGCAGTCAACGCCAGCGCAACGAGCGCAACGCGCACGCGCCACTCGACGGTCATCGCAGCCGCACTCGGCAACGGCCTCGAGTTCTTCGATTTCACGGTTTATAGCTTCTTCGGGCCGATCATCGGCAAGCTGTTCTTTCCTGTCGGCGACGAGTTTGCCTCGCTGCTGATGTCGCTCGCTGTCTTTGGCGTCGGATTCGTCATACGTCCGCTCGGCGGCATCACGATCGGTATATTCGCGGACCGCGCGGGCCGCAAGCCAGCGCTGCTGCTGACCGTCGCGATGATGGCGCTCGGAACCGGCCTCATCGGCCTTGCGCCCAGCTACGAACGGATCGGCATTGCTGCCCCGTTGCTGATCGTATTGGGCCGCCTGCTCCAGGGCTTTTCGGCCGGCGGCGAAGTCGGCGCGGCAACCACGCTGCTGATGGAATCAGGCAGCGCTGGAAAGCGCGGCGTGCTCGTGAGCTGGCAGATGGCAAGCCAGGGTGGCGCAGCGCTCGCAGGCGCGCTCATAGCAGTCTTGCTCTCGATGTCGCTCACGCACAGTCAACTCGTCGACTGGGGCTGGCGGGTGCCGTTCGTGATCGGGCTTGCGATCGGGCCAGTCGGATTCTTCCTGCGCACGCGCATCGAGGACACGTCACATCACCTTCATTCGCGTGCAAACGACGCCGCGAAAGTTCGCCATCGCCTTCCGGTGAGGCAGATCGTGGCGGGCGTGATGCTGGTTATCGGCAGCACGGCCACGATGTACACGATCGTGTTCTTTCTCCCCACCTTTCTCACGTTGACGCTCCACATGCCGCCTGCCACGGCTTTGCCGAGCAGTTGCGCGGCCGGTGTCATCCTGCTGGTCGGCTCGCCGCTCGCAGGCAAGCTTGCAGACCGCGTGGTATCCCGCAAGCGACTGCTGTTCGGTTCCACGATTGCGTCGCTCGTCGTCCTGGTCCCGGCGTTCTGGGCGATCGCCGCCTTCCCGTCAATGGCCACGGTGGCCGTCGTCGTCTCCGTCCTGGTTGGCCTGATGACGCTATCGAGTCCGGCGGGATTTCTGATGATTCTGGAAGCGCTGCAACCCGAAATACGTGCGACTGCGCTCGGCATCATCTACGCGCTCGGCGTGACCTTGTTCGGCGGGTTTGCCCAGTTCATCGTCGGCACGCTATGGCGTGCAACCGGGAGCTTCTACGCTCCGGCGTGGTACATGCTGGGCTGCGGATGCCTGAGCCTGTTAGGGCTCCTCCTGTTCAGGGAAGCCCCTCCGAAATGCACTCGCTAATCCCGGTTCAGTGCAATTCGTTGAATTCGACGTGTCCGCCCTTCATCACCAGCGGAATGTGATCGCCCTGGCCGCCGAGGCAGCCCAGGTCGCGCAGCGGATCGCCATCGACCACCAGCACGTCGGCATAAGCGCCTGGTGCCAGGCGTCCCAGCTTGCCCGTCATGCCGAGGATTTCGGCGCCGATGGTGGTGGCGCTGCTGATGATCTCCGCAGGCGTCAGGACTTGCGCGCGAATCGTGAACTCGTCGCTCTGCATGCGATGCGACGGTCCGAGCAGATCGCTGCCGAAACCCATCTTGACCCCGGCGCGTTTGAATATTTCCAGTGACTGCAGGCCGGCCTCGCGCACGATGTCGATCTTGGCCGCGCTCTCGGGGGGCAAGCCGTAGCGCACGCCCTCCAGATGCAAGGCTTCGTAGGCCACCAGCGTGGGCACCGCGTACGCGCCGTGCTCGGCCATCAGCGCGGCGGTCGGTGCGTCGATCAGATTGCCGTGCTCGATGGTGCGCACCCCGCAGCGCACCGCGCGCTGCATCGATTCGGGCGTATAGGCATGCGCCATCACGTAGGTGCCGCGCGCCTGGGCTTCGGCGACGACCGCGCGGATCTCGTCCTCCGAGTAACCGAGCGCGCCGACCGGATCGGTCGGCGACGCGACGCCGCCCGAAGCCATGATCTTGATCTGGTCGGCGCCCATCTGCAGTTCTTCCCGCACTGCCCGACGCAACGCGTCGACGCCGTCGACGACGCGGCTCAAGGCCCCGACGCGCACGCAGCAGTTACACGGCGCGTCGCCGACGATGAAGTCCGAGCGGGCGCGCACGTCGCCGTGGCCGCCGGTCTGGCTGAGTGCACGCCCGGCGATGAACAGGCGTGGCCCCTGCGCGAGGCCCATTTCGATCGATTGCTTCAGCGCGAGGCCGGCACCGCCCGCATCGCGCACGGTCGTAAACCCACGCCGCAAGATGCCGCGCATGATCGGCACCGCCTTGAGCGTGACGAATACGTTGGGCATTCTTGCCTGACCCGGCAGATCGAACTGCGTCGCGACCATATGCGCGTGCAGGTCGATCAAGCCCGGCATGATGGTCTTGCCTGCGAGGTCGATGACCTGCGCGTCGTGAGCCTCGATCGGCTGTGGCGACACTGCCTTGATCGTGTCGCCCTCCACCAGCAGGTTGTGGCCCGGCTGCAATGCGCCTTGCAGCGGATCGAGCAAAGCACCGTTCTTGAACAGGATGCGGTTCATACGTTTCTCCTCCGGCTGCCTCGCTCGAGCGCGACATGCGCCGACTGTGAGCGTTTCAGGCGCATGGCGGCAATTTCTTCGAGCGATCGGCCGCGAGTGGGTACGCCCATGATCAGAACGGCGAGCGCACCGATGATCAGCACCAGCGTCGTGGCGCCGAAAACCCCGCCGAAACCGAGGCGCGGGTAGAGATAGCCAACCAGGATGGGCGCGGCGATCGCGCCGAGGCGCCCGATTGCCGAAGCGACGCCCATGCCGGTCGCACGAACGTCGGTTGGGAACACTTCGGGCGTGAAAGCGTAGACGCCGGCATACGTCCCGTTCATGAAGAACGACAGCAGAAAGCCCGCCGCCAGAATTTCGGCATTGCCGTGGGTAAGCGCGAGTCCCAGCGCGGAGAGGCCGCCAAGGGCCATGTAGCTCGCGATGGTGGCCTGGCGGCCGATCTTTTCATTGAGCCATGCACCCGAAAAGTAGCCGGGAATTTGCGCGAGGTACATGACGAGCGAATACGAAAAGCTACGCGTGATGGTCATGCCGCTTTGCACCAGCAAGCCGGGGATCCACGTAAAGAACGCGTAGTAGCTGAACGTGATCGACAGCCACATCAGCCAGGCCATCGCGGTAATGCTCGCCAGTTCACGCGACCAGAGTGCCTTGAGGTTGCCCAGCGGCGTGCCGCGCCCCGCGGTTGCCGGCGCAGCCGGCTCGTGCGCTTGCAGCGGCTCGAGTTGCAAGCCGTTGGCGCGCACCTCCGCTTCCATTTTGTCGACGATCGCCTCGGCTTCGGCGGTTCTGCCGCGCGTATCGAGCCAGCGCGGCGACTCCGGCAGTGCACGCCGCCACCACAGCAGCATGACGACCGGGAGCGCGGTGATTACCGAGACGGCGCGCCAGGCATCGGGTGCCAGCGGGATCACCAGGTAACCGAGCACCGCGGCGGCGACGAAGCCGAACGAAAAGAACGCCGCCAGACTGCCGGTGAACGTGCCGCGATACTTGCGCGCCACGAACTCGGAGAGAAACGGCGCCACGATGGCGCTTTCGGCGCCGGTGCCAACACCGGCGACGATGCGCATCGCCATGAAGAACGGCCAGTCCTGCGCCACGGCGCTAATGAGCGAAGCGATGCAGTAGATGATCAGCGCCCACACCATGACCGTGCGCCGCCCGATCACGTCGCCGAGTATCCCGGCGATCGCGGCGCCGAAGAAATACCCAATGAAGGTGCCGCTACCGAGCACGCCGGTCTGTACGCTGCTCAGATGCCACTGCGTGCGCAACACCGGCAGCATGAAGGCCAGCACGGCGGCATCCATCGCATCGAACACGTAGCCCAGTCCTCCCAGCCACAACAATCGCCTGTGAAAGCTCGAATACGGCATGCGTTCTATGCGTGCTGGAATCGTCGACATGGCTTGCCTCCAGAAGGGGGAGTGGCGTGGCGCCGGGCAATGTCAGGCGAGTATAGGGAGCCGAAATTGACACGTCTTGACAACAAACCGCACCGAACATGCGGATTCCAGCATAGCGGCACACCCCGCACGCCTGGCGCGCGGGCGGGACGACTGAGGGGCTTAGTGGCGGTATGCGGCAAGCGCATCGCGCGCCTGGAAAGCACTGTACGTCAGTTGTGCGGCCGCGAGGCCCGCGAGACCGAAGGTGCGCGTCAGGCTGAATGCGGAAAAGCCTTCGGGCACCGGCACGCCCAGCGCCAACGCGTCGGCCAGCGTCTCGCCCGCGACCGTGGTGGGCGCCATGCCGTGGCCGCCGAATGCGATGGCATGCCAGACGCCGTCGGCATCTCGACCGATTTGCGGCATCTTGTGCCGCGCGTAGCTCATCAAGCCACCCCAGGCGTGCTCGATCTTCACATCCGCCAGTTGCGGATACACGCGTGCGAGGTCGCGCTTGAGCAGGCGCGCGATGGCGTCCGGACCGCGGTCGAGCACCGAGATCCGGCCACCCCAAAGAATGCGCGTGTCCTTCAGCGGCCGGTAATAGTCGAACGCGAAGCGCGTGTCGTAGACCGCATAGGGCGCGTCGATCGCATCGGCAAGACGCGCGCCAAGCGGCTCGGTGGCGATCACGTAGGTCGCGATCGGCAATACCGCACGCTCGATACGCGGTGCGACGCCGCGCGCATAACCGCCGCCGGCGAACACGACATCCTTCGCGGTGACGGTGCCGTGCGATGTGCGCACGACGAAGCCCGCGCCGTTCCGCTCGATCGCGCGCACCGGCGATCGTTCGTAGATTCGGGCGCCGCCCTGCGCAGCGGCGTTCGCAACGCCGAGCACGTACTTCAGCGGATGGAAATGAAAAGCGTTGGGCTCGAACAGGCCGCCGTGATAACGCGTGGTCTTCAACTGCGCGCGCAACGCGTCCTTGGTCACCGGCTCCCAGTCGACGCCAAAGTCGCGCTTCATCAGCGTGCGCGTTGTGTCGAGCCGCGACGGATCATCGAACCAGTTCGCGAGCACGACGCCACGATCGACGATCTCGCAATCGATTCCGTAGCGTGCGATGCGCGTGCGGATCAGCTCCACGGCGTCGACCGTGAGCTGGTACAGGGAGCGCGCCTGGCTGTGCCCGAGCGTGCGCAGCAGATCGGCATTGTCGAGGCTGTAACCGCCGAACACGAAGCCGCCGTTACGGCCCGACGCGCCAAAGCCCACGCGCTCGGCATCGAGCACGACAATGTCGCGCACGCCGCGCTCGACTAGCCCGAGCGCGGTATTCAGGCCGGCGAGGCCGCCGCCGACTATGCAGATTTGCGTATCTGTCGTGCTGGTCAGTTGCGGGTAGGACGGACGAGAGACGGTGGATTCGTAGTAATTGTTCATGCGATTACAGAATTTCGATGTACGAAAGGAAAACAGGAGAATATCGACGTTGCAGCGCTGGATCACACGTCCGAAGCCGCCTTCACCTGATTCACCTGGCTGGCGATGCTGGCCGGATAGCCGGCGCTCAACGAAGTCTCGGAGGACGCCGACATCTGGCGTTCGATCCACGGCGCGATCTCCATGTCTTCGTAGCGAACCAGCCGGCATCTGCGCACGATCGAGTAGCCCAACCAGACCACGAGAAAGAGCGGCAGGCCGATATAGGTCGCAGCCACGTCTACCCAGTCTATCTTATTGGCAAGCAAAGCCTGATAGTTCTGGCCGATCGTGACGACGGTACAAAGCACGGCGGCGAGAATCGGGCCGAACGGGAACCATTTCGCGCGATACGGCAATTGCTCGAGGCGATAGCCCTGCTTCAGGAATCCCTTGCGGAACCGATAATGGCTGACCGCGATGCCGAGCCACGTGATGAAGCCCGCCATTCCCGACAGATTCAGCAACCACAGGTACATCGTCTTGTCGCCATAGAGCGACGAGAGAAAGCACAGTGCCCCGACCGCGGTCGTCGCGTACAGTGCGTTGCGCGGCACGCCGCCCGGCGAAAGCTTCGCAAACAGCCGGGGCGCGCGGCCTTCCATGGCGAGGTTGTATAGCATGCGAGTCGACGCGTACATGCCGGAATTGCCGGCGGACAGCACGGCGGAGAGGATGACCGCATTCATCACGCCGGCCGCAAACGCAAGACCGGCACGCCGGAATACGAGCGTAAACGGACTCACGCCGATATCGGTCACGTCGCTTTTGAGCAGGTTGGGATCCGTATAGGGAACGAGCACGCCAATGACGAAAATCGCGAGCACGTAGAAAAGCAGGATGCGCCAGAAGATCTGTTTGACTGCACGCGGAATCGTCGCGCCCGGGTTTTCTGCTTCGCCCGCCGCGACGCCGATCATCTCCGTGCCCTGGAACGAAAAGCCCGCGATCATGGCGACGCCGAGCATCGCGCTCCAGCCGCCGGCAAACGGCGCGTCCTTGATCGTGAAGTTTTCCCAGCCATTGCTGGGGCCGCCTTGCAGGATGCCGAAAATCATCAGGAGACCGATCGCGATGAACGCAAGCACGGTCAGCACCTTGATCAACGCGAACCAGTACTCGGCCTCACCGAAGCCGCGAACCGACAACGCGTTGAACGAGAAAACCACGGCCAGAAAGAGCGCGCTCCACCACATGCCCGGCACGTGCGGGAACCAGTAGCCCATCACGAGTTGCGCCGCGACGAGTTCGACTGCGATCGTCACGGCCCAGCTATACCAGTAGTTCCAGCCGATGGCGAAACCGAAGCCCTCATCGACGAACTTTGCACCGTATGCGGCGAACGAGCCCGAAACTGGCATGAACGCCGCCATCTCGCCGAGGCTCGTCATCAGGAAATAGACCATCAGGCCGATCACCATGTACGAAAGGATCGCGCCTCCGGGGCCCGCCTGCGAAATCGATGCGCCCGTGGCCACGAACAGGCCCGTGCCAATGGAGCCGCCAATGGCGATCATGCGCAAGTGGCGCGCTTGCAGGCTGCGATGGAGTTTGGGCTTCCGGGGTCTCGAGCTGGATGGATTCTCAGAATGTTTGCCGGATTGTGAACGCATGACGTGCGTTGTCTCCATGTCGACTTTCAGAGGCGAAGCACGTCTGGCCTTCCCGCTACCCTCTTGCGGGATTCACGCACGGGACCGACCGACGTACGTGCCGTCTTCATTTTTTTGGGGTGACCGCACGCCTGAAACGAAGCGGCCGGGAATACGCCAGCGGTGTGCAGCACACACGCGACGCCGGACCGAGTATATGGATTGGGAAACGAAGGCTACAAACGATATTTAAGAACTAATTGATGCACTTTTTTCATCAAGCCTGCGAAATCGCCAACCGTGCTCCCTTTACGTAGGCCGCCAGCTTCCGCGCGTACCAGTTGGTGAAGTTGGTCAGCATGAACTCCGAAGGCGCATAGGGCCCCGGCGCGTACGCCTTCGAACTTGTGCCGCGCTGATTGTGCATCACCAGCGTGGCGTCCTGCTCGTTCGTCGCGCGCCATACCTGTGTGAGCGTCTCTACGTCGTAATCCACGCCTTCTACGGCATCCTCGTGCACGAGCCAGGTCGTCTTGAGCGCCGTCTGCGTGGCCGACAAGGGCAGCACACGAAAATGGATGATATGGTCCGAGAGGAAGTGGTTCCAGTTGTTCGGAATCCTGAACATCCGCACCGAGCCGAGATCGGGCTCGGTCAGGCCGCCCAGCAGCCTCTTGCACGCAGGGCGGCCGTCGGCGGTGAACGAGACCGCGCCGCGATGGAACGGCAAGCGGATGCAGCGGAATTCCGTCCCACCGTCCGCGGGCAAATGCGGCAACGCGAGACGCTCCCAGAGCGCCGTCTTTTCCTGCATCAGGAGCTGGAAATCGCGGTTCGCGCGCGGGTCGTCCGGCAGCGCGAATTCAATCAGCGTGGCGAGCAGTTCCGGGTGGCTTCCCACGCAGTGATAGCACTCGCGATTGTTCTCGATCACGAGTTTCCAGTTCGCCTCTTCCACGATCGTCATGGAAAACGCGACCTTGGTGCGATCCGGCCGGTGCGGCGCGATATACGGCGTGACCGCCGCCTTGAAGCGTGAGATGTCGGGTGGCGTGTCGGCGATGCAGACATAAACCATCCCGCAGATGACTTCGACATGAACCGGCCGCAGGCCATGGGCGCCACGATCGAAACCGGCGGGCATCTGGCGCGCGCTCAGCAAGCTGCCGTCGAGTTCGTAGACCCACTGATGGTACGGACAGACCAGCCGCTTCGCATGCCCCGCTGGCTCGGTGCAGAGGACCGAACCGCGATGGCGGCAGGTGTTGAAGAACGCACCGACGTCGCCGCCCTTCCCGCGCAGCACGACCACCGAGGTCTTGCCGATATCGAGCGTGACGTAGTCGCCTTCGCGCGGAATTTCGGCCACGTTGCACGCGAACAGCCATTCGTTCGAGAAGACCGCCTCGATGTCGAGTTCGTGCATTGCGGGGTCCGTATAGAAGTGACCTTCGAGGCTGTAGCCTTCGCGCCGCGCCTCGAGCAACGAACGAACATGCGCAAAATCGATCACGTCAAACACCCCTTTTTAGTCGGATTCCACGAACCGTTCGCTTGCACCCACGTCGCGCCAGGCGTTGTCGGCAATGTCCGGCACCGGCGGCGCACCGCCGAACCCGGCCTGCGCAAACGTTTCGACCAGAAAGTCCACGCACACTTTCACTTTCGCCGACTGCGCGAGCCGCTCCGGAAACACCGCCCACACATTGGCGGGCTGCGTGACGTCGGGCAATACGCGCTGCAGCCGCCCTTCGTCCAGCAGCGGCCCCACGTCCCAGATCGAGCGCAACACGATGCCGCGCCCGGCCAGCGCCCATTGCACTGCAGCTTCGCCGTGATTCGTCGAAAGCGGGCCCGTCACCTTCACGGCAGTCGTCTTGCCACCCGCATCGAGCCGCCAGACGCCGAACGGATGATCACGCTCCTTGATCGCCAGGCAAGCGTGCGACTCCAGCTCCGCGATGGTCTGCGGCGAGCCATGTTGCGCGAGGTACGAGGGCGCGGCGCAAAGCACCCGGTAGTTCGTCGCGAGCCGCTTCGTGATCAGATGGCCCGCGATGTCGTCGCCGATGCGCACATCGAGATCGAAGCCCTCGCCCACCACATCGATTACACGGTCGAACAGATCGAGCTGCACGTTCAGTTGCTGATACCGGTCCGACAACGCCGCCAGCGCCGGCGCGACGAACTTGCGCCCAAAGCCGAAGCTGCTCGACACGCGCAACGTGCCGCGCGGAATGCGCCGCGTGCTGGAGACGTCCTCGACGAGCTGGTCCACGTCGTCGAGGATTTTCTCGGCCCAGGAAAAAACGCGCTCGCCCGCCGCTGTCATCGCCACGCGGCGCGTCGAGCGATGCAGCAAACGCGTGCCGAGCCGCGCTTCGAGTATCCCGACACGCTTGCTCACGTATGCCGCCGAGGCGCAAAGCGCGTCGGCGGCCGCACTAAAGCTCGACTTGCGGGCGACCGTGCAGAAGACCCGCAGGTCGTCCAGCTCGGGGGTGGTAGCTGCTTTCATTAGAACGTATGGCGCATGCCGATGCGCACATCGGCCTGCGTGGTCGTGGAGGACGGCGTGAAGCTGTAGCCGATCACCGCATCCACGCCTTCCGACGCCTTCAGCCAGTCGCCCGAGATATAGACGTCGGTGCTCTTCGAAAGCAGGTAGTGCATCGCCGCCGAGAGCTGATTCCAGTGGTGGCCGTCGAAGTGCGTGTACTGGTAGCCGCCCACGAGACTCGCCGCGGGCGTGATCTGCCAGTTCGCGCCGCCCTCGGCGACCTGCATGTGCTCGCTCTCGCCGAACGCCTTGATCTGCGTGTACGTGAACGCGCCCATCAGCGTGACCTTGTCAAGTGCGTAGCTCGCGCCTACGCCGAAGGCACCCTGCTTGTCCACCGGGAAAGGCGTGTTTGCATAGAGCGAGCTGACGGCGCCCGTGGTGGGATCGACGCTCACGGTCGGCCTGCCGAAGAACGTGCGCACGCCGATCATGTTGTATGGGTCGAACGCGTAGATGCCCGACGGGTTGTTCAACTGCGTATAGGCCGTGCCCATCGAGAACGCGCCGTGCTGATACTGCGCGCCCACGCTCCACGCGCTGCCCGTGTGGAAGTCCCCCGGCGTATTGCTGAACGAGTACATGCCGCCGAACTGGAAGCCTCCGAACGTGTTCGACATGAACTTCACGGCGTTCGGCAGATGGTCGCCGTTCATGCGGTCGAAGTCGCCCTGGTTGATCGCATAGCCACTCGCCCATGACGAGGCGTTGTACAAGTAGACGAACTCCTGCGTCATGTCGATCTGGTTGCCGAACGTGAGCGTACCCCAGTCGTTTTGCAGACCTACGTAAGCCTGGCGACCGAAAAGCGATCCTCCGTTCGTGAGCTGCCCGCTGCCAATGTGAAAGCCGCTCTCCAGCTTGAAGACGGCCTTCAGGCCGCCGCCCAGATCCTCGGTGCCTTTCAGGCCCCAGCGGTTTCCATACGAAACGCCGTCGTCGAACTTCACCTGATACGAACCGCCAGCGTTGCTCACGTAGGTAACGCCCGCGTCGAGCACGCCGTAGAGCGTGACGCCACTTTGTGCACGGGCTGCCACCGGAAGCATGGCGAGCGCGAGCGCAGCCTGCGCGGCAAACCGCATTGTGTTCATCGATTTCATGTTGTCGTCGCTGTTGTGGCGCAATCAGTTCAGGCCGCGGTCGGCTTCGCGCACGAGTTGGCGTTCTTTTTCAATGTCGAGCGAGCGGCAGGTCCACAGATAGACCAGCGCGGCGACAGGCAGGCCCACGAGCATCGCGATGTCGGTGCCGCCAAGCGCATTGGCGACCGGGCCGGTGTAAAGCTCCGTCTTGAAGAACGGGATCATCGCGACGAAGCCTGCCGCGTAGGCGGTCAGGCCACGCCAGTTCCAGCGGCCGTAGATGCCGCGTGGGTTGAATATCTCGCGCACCGAGTAATGCGAGTGGCGCACGATGAAGAAGTCGACCAGGTTGATCGCGGTCCACGGCGTAAACAGGTAGCCGAGAATGCCGAGAAAATCGCCGAACTTGCCCATGAAGTTGTCCGACGCCGCGAACGCGAGCGATGTCGCCGTGAGGGCTACCACGATCAGGCTCAGCACGCGCTTGGTCGCGTTCGATTTGAGCGGCTTGAACGAGTCGGTGATGCTGAGCAACGTGAGCGAGGCGCCGTAGAAGTTCAGGCCGGTAATGGCGAGCAGCCCCAGCAGCGAAAGCAGCAGCGTGACCGTGCCAAAGCCCGGAAAGATCATGTCGCCCGCGCGCTGGACCGCATCGGAAATCTCGATCTGCGCGTTGAGCGCCGCCGCCGCGGTGCCCACCAGCATCATCCAGACGCCGCCGATGAACGCGCCAAGGAAGGTCCACCAGAAGGTGGCACGCACACCGGTATTGGGCGGAAGATATCGCGAGTAGTCCGAAACGTAGATCGACCACGAAAGCTGATAAGCCGCCGCCGAGAAGAGCTGCACGAGGAACGGCGTGGTCTTGAAGCCGGCGAGGCTCAACTGGCCCGCGGGGAACGGCACCTTCACGCACATGCCGATACTGAAGATCGTGAGCGCCGCGAGCAGCGCGAACGCGAGCCAGCGCTGCGCCTTGTGGATCAGGTCATAGCCGAATACTGCGAGTGCGACCGCAATCACGGTGAAGACGATGTAGCTCAGATGCGGTTCGGTACCGAGCAGATGATGCGCGGTCTGCCCCGCCATCAGCTGGTTGAACGAGTTGTAGCCGATATAGGTGACGAGCGCGACCACCCACACGAGCAACGCGCCCATGTAGCCGAACTGCGGGCGCGACTGGATCATCTGAGGCAGCCCGAGCTGCGGCCCCTGGCTCGAATGGAACGCCATGAAGAAGGTGCCGAGCACGTTGCCGAGCACGATGGCGATCGCGCTCCACAGCAGGTTGCCGCCCATGCTGATGCCGATCGCGCCGGCCGCGATGGTCGCGAGGTTGGCATCGCCCGTGAACCATACGGGCCACAGATGCCACGCCCGGCCCTTGCGTTCGGCGAGCGGCACGTAGTCGATCGAGCGTGATTCGATACGCGATTTGGCGCGCGACGGCTCATTGGCCAGCGCTTCGGCTATTGCCTCTTGGGACATGTCTCCTCCAGTTGTGGGGTGGCTCGCGCGGCCCCGCATGACGCGGCTGCGCTTCCCACGCCGGCCCCGATACCAGAGGTTCCAGTTTCCAGACACGGCGCGGTTATCCTGTAGTTAATCTAAAACCTACAGTTAACAATGGTACGCACCGTAGAGGGTTTCGTCGCACTATCGCATCCTCCTATTGACGTCCGTGGAGAAATCGATTTGCTTTGCCAAACGCCAATGGACGTTGATTTATAAGAACAAGAATACGGCATACGCATCAACGAAAGAGGCGCCTCCGTCAGCGTCGAGGGATAACCCTGATCCCCTGCCGTCGAAATTTCACTTATATTTTCGTTAACCTTTAGTTTCATCGTAACTGCTAGTTAACCAACCCCAGTACGGCGGACGCCATGACCTACCTCCCGATCGAATTCCACAAGAAACCCGAACAGCCGAAACTGCCGGCCGACTTCTGCGCCAACCCGGAACTCGCCTGGACCATCCCGGCGAGCTACTACACCTCCGAGGCGGTGTACAAGGCGGAAGAACAGAAGATCTTCGAGAACGCGTGGATCTGCGTCGCGCACCGCAGCGAACTGGCCGAAACGAACGCCTACGTGACGCGCGAGGTGGTCGGCGAAAACATTCTGCTCGTGCGCGGCAAGGACAGCGTCCTGCGCGCGTTCTATAACGTCTGCCCGCACCGCGGCCACCAGCTGCTCGAAGGCAGCGGCAAGGCGAAGAACGTCATCACCTGCCCGTACCACGCCTGGGCGTTCAAGCTCGACGGCGCGCTCGCGCACGCCAACAACTGCGATCACGTGGAGTCGTTCGACAAGGAGAACTCCACGCTCGTGCCGGTGCGCGTGGAGGAATATGCGGGCTTCGTGTTCATCAACCTGAACCCGGACGCACAAGGCGTGGAGGCGCAGCTGCCCGGCCTCGAAGCCAGCCTGCGCCGCGCCTGCCCGGTGATCGACGACCTCAAGCTGGCTGCCCGCTTCGTGACCGAAACGCCGGCCAACTGGAAGTCGATCGTCGATAACTATCTGGAGTGCTACCACTGCGGCCCGGCTCACCCCGGCTTCTCGGACTCCGTGAAGATCGACCAGTACACGCACTCTCTGCACGGCAACTGGACGGTGCAATTCGGTCATGCGCAGTCGTCGGAGCGCTCGTTCAAGCTCGATCCGTCCGTGAAGGACCCGAGCTTCAGCGGCTACTGGGCGTGGCCGTGCACGATGTTCAACGTGCCGCCGGGCAGCGACTTCATGACGGTCATCTACGAATTCCCGATGAGCGCCGAAGTCACGCTCCAGCACTACGACATCTACTTCCTGAACGACGAGCCGACCGAAGAGCAGCAAAAGCTGATCGAGTGGTATCGCACCGTGTTCCGCCCGGAAGACCTGCGCCTCGTGGAAAGCGTGCAGAAAGGCTTGAAGTCGCGCGGCTATCGCGGCCAGGGCCGCATCATGGTCGACAAGCAACGTAGCGGCATCAGCGAGCACGGCATCGCGCACTTCCACAATCTGCTCGCGCAGCAGTATCAGGACTAAGAGGCCAGCATGACGAACCTTCAACATCCCGGCCTGCTGCACGAGCAGGCCTATATCGACGGCCAGTGGCGTGGCGCCGACGACGGCGCCACGCTCGAGGTCCACAACCCCTCCACGGGCGAGCGCATTGCGAACGTGCCGAACATGGGCGCGCCGGAAGCCCGCGCGGCCATCGAGGCCGCGCACCGCGCCTTCCCCGCGTGGCGAGCCACCACCGCGAAGGAGCGCGCGCGCCTGTTGCGCAACTGGTTCGAGCTCATCATGGCGAACCAGGAAACGCTGGCCCAGATCATGACGCGCGAGCAAGGCAAGCCGCTCGCGGAAGCACACGGCGAGATCGGCTACGCGGCCTCGTTCATCGAATGGTTCGCCGAGCAGGGCAAGCGCATCGACGGCGACGTGATCCCGAGCCCGAACCCGGACCAGCGCCTCGTCGTGACGAAAGAGCCGATCGGCGTGTGCGCCGCCATCACGCCGTGGAATTTCCCGGCCGCGATGATCACGCGCAAGGCCGCCCCGGCGCTGGCCGCCGGCTGCACCATCGTCATCAAGCCCGCCAACGAGACGCCGCTTTCCGCGTTCGCACTCGCGGCACTGGCAGAACAGGCCGGCATTCCGGCCGGCGTGATCAACATCGTCACGGGCAAGTCGCGCGAGATCGGCCTCGAAATGACGTCGAGCCCGCTCGTCAAGAAGCTCACGTTCACGGGCTCGACCGAAGTGGGCCGCCTCCTGATGCGCCAGTGCTCGGACACGGTCAAGAAGGTCTCGCTGGAGCTGGGCGGCAACGCGCCGTTCATCGTGTTCGACGATGCGGATCTGGACGCCGCCATCGAAGGCGCCCTGCTCTCGAAGTACCGCAACGCCGGCCAGACCTGCGTGTGCGCGAACCGCTTCTACGTGCACGATTCGGTGTACGACGAGTTCTGCCGTCGCTTTGCTGAGCGCGTGAGCGCCTTCGAGGTGGACGACGGTTTCGCCGAAGGCGTGAACATCGGCCCGCTCATTACCGAAGCCGCGCGCGACAAGGTCGACGGCCTCGTGCGCGACGCCGTGGCACAAGGCGCACGCGTGGTCACGGGCGGCGCGCCGCATGCACGCGGCGGCAACTTCTACGCACCCACCGTGCTCGCCGATGCGAAGCCCGGCATGGCCGTGCTCGCCGAGGAAATCTTCGGACCGGTCGCGCCCATCGTGCGCTTTTCGAGCGACGCCGAAGTCGTGCAGCTCGCGAACGATTCGATCTATGGCCTCGCCGCGTACTTCTACAGCCGCGACATCGGCCGCATCTGGCGTGTGGCCGAGCAGCTCGAGTACGGCATCGTCGGTATCAACACGGGCCTGATCTCCAACGAGGTCGCGCCGTTCGGCGGCGTGAAGCAGTCCGGCATCGGCCGCGAAGGCTCGAAGTACGGGATCGAAGACTATCTGTCGATCAAGTACCTCTGCATGGCGGGTGTCACGCGCTAAGGCGGGCGCCCAGCTTCGAGCGGATGCGGGCCGTGCCGCATCCGCTGCTTTTTCCGGATTCAGAAGTCAAGGAAGTCAACATGAACGCCCGCGAATCGATCACTGTCGACGTCGTCGCCGTCGAACAACTCACTCCGCTCATCAAGCGCTTCACGCTCGCGCTGCCCGATGGCGCCCCGCTGCCCGAATTCAGCGGCGGCGCCCACGTGCTCGTCTCGATGCAGGACGGCGAGCAGTGGCACCACAATGCGTATTCGCTCCTGAGCTCGCCGCACGACACGCGCCAGTATCAGATCGCCGTGCGCCGCGAAGAGGCTTCGCGCGGCGGCTCCGCCTTCATGCACGACAAGGTCGAGGCAGGCACGCGGCTCGCGATCGGTTCACCCGCCAATCTGTTCGAACTCGCGAAAGACACCAACGGCCCCAAGCGCCACGTGTTCATCGCGGGGGGCATCGGCATTACGCCTTTTCTCGCGCAGCTGGCCGAGCATCGCCCCGAGGATATCGAGCTGGAACTGCACTACGCGTACCGCAGCCCCGAGCACGGCGCCTTCGTCGACGAACTGAAGACCGGCCCGCACGCGGCCAACGTGCACTGCTATGTCGACAGCGAAGGCCAGAAGCTCGATCTCTTCAAGCTTTTCCATCATCTGCCCGGCGACGCGCATGTCTACGTCTGCGGCCCGCAAGGCCTCAACGACGCGGTCTACGCGAACGCCGCGCTGCTGGGCTGGCCGAAGGCGCAACTGCACTCGGAGCAGTTCGCCGCGACGGACACGGGCGGCAAGGCATTCACGGTCGTACTGGCGAAGTCCGGCATCGAACTCGAAGTGGGCGAAGACGAGAGCATCCTCAAGGCCATCGAGCGCGCGGGCGTGACGGTGGAGTCGCTGTGCCGCGAAGGCGTGTGCGGCACCTGCGAAGTCCCCATCCTCGAAGGCGAGGCGGATCACCGCGACCAATATCTGGACGACGACGAGAAAGCCGCGCAAAAGACCATTTTGCTGTGCGTGTCGCGAGCACGCACGCCGCGCCTCGTGATCGACCTCTAGGCCGGCTGCGTATGCGGGACACCATGAGTCGTCCGTCCGGAACGGCCCGCTTGCCGATCCGTTAAACTAGCGGGAGTTATGGAGCGGACGAAACGTCCGGGCCGCGCGCCCGATTCATCAGAGGCGGCATATGCCCGGCCCCGATCGGCGGCCATGGAGTGTATGCCGCCCTTTTGCGCTTGATTCTTTCGACCGCGCCAGATTCGTCACAGAGGGAATTGGATGTCCGAGGATACGTTCGCGTTCCGTCTGAAAGTGCTGCTCGAGCACAAGAAGCTGAACCTCCAGCAAGTCGCCGACGCCGTCGGCATTTCACGCCCCGCCGTGCACAAGTGGACGCGCGGCGGCGAGATCGACTATTCGAACCTGCGCCGCCTCGCGGCGTTTCTCGACGTGAACTGGGTTTGGCTGCGCTACGGCGACGAAGCCGTGAAAGACCTCGGCATCGTGGGCAATATCGAGCTGCCGATGACCAATCTGCGCCGCCGCTACACCGCCGAGATCATGTCGAACGAGGCGCGCATGAAGCAGGCGCAGGAACTGGCGGGCATCGTGACGTGGGAATGGAATCTCGTCACCGACGAGCTGATCTATTCGAGCAACTGCGCGAAGCTTTATGGCCGCGAGATTCACAGCAACGCCGAATTCTGGGAAATCCTCCATCCTGAGGATTCGATCTGGCTGAACGACGCGACGCTTAGGGAGCTGGTCGCGAGCACGGCGCCGCGCGTCTGGGACTTCCGCATCATCTTGCCGGACGGGCAAACCCGCTGGATCGAGTCGCGCGTCGCCACGCTGCTGGACGACGCGGCGCGCCCGGTGCGCGTGGTGGGCACCACCATCGACATCAGTGCGCGCAAGGAAGTGGAATCCGCAGAGCAACGGCGCCTGCAGCTGCTCAACGATGCCGCTCGGATTGCGGGCTTCGGCGCCTGGCGCTGGCTGCGGGCGCAGGACGAGCTGATCGTTTCGGACGAATGGTGCCGTCTGTTCGGCGTCGATCCGGGGCACGCGCCGCGCCATTACGTCGAACTTTCGCGGCACATTCATTCGGACGACCGCGCGGCGCGCGAAGCGGCCGTGAACGAAGCGCTCGCGCACCGCGCCGACTATCGCGTGCTGTATCGGGCGGCGCTGCCCGACGATACGTGGCGGCTGGTGGTGGAGCAAGGCTACGCGCGCGTGGCACCGCATGGCGAGGATGTGTGGCTCACGGCGCTGTGCCGCGCCGCGCAGCCTGCCGACATGGCGGCAGGCGCCTCTGCGGCTGCCCAGCCGGGCGCGGAAGAAAACGCGGCCACGGGAGCCGCGCCGCACTGAGTGCTGCGCAATCCTGCGCTGAATTCAAGTGTGAAAAGCTCGTGAGAAGTACGGGGTGTCCCGCAGGAACACCCCGAGCCTTTGCGCTTAAAGCGCAGCGGCGACTGCCCTGCCGATCTCGGTCGTGTTCGCCGTGCCGCCCATGTCGGGTGTGCGCGGGCCTTCCACCAGCACCTTCTCGATGGCCTGCATGATCGCGTCGTGCGCGGCCTTGTATTGCGCGTCGCCGTTGCCGAGGAAGTCCAGCATCATCGCGCCCGACCAGATCATCGCGATGGGGTTGGCGATCTGCTTGCCGAAGATGTCGGGCGCCGAGCCGTGCACAGGCTCGAACAGCGACGGAAACTTGCGCTCGGGATTCAGGTTCGCCGAAGCCGCCAGACCGATCGTGCCCGTGCATGCGGGGCCGAGATCC